>CALJZV010000207.1 GCA_937983475.1 uncultured Verrucomicrobiales bacterium | reverse complement strand
TGGAAGGCAAAGGTGCCGAAGGTTCCTCCAGAGTGCAGGAACAGGACCTTTTGGCCAAAGCGGTCGGGCGATTTTTTAATTTCCGCCAACATGCCACGAAACGCCTTGCCCGTGTAGGTCGGGTCCAGCAGCGCGCCTTCCATTCGCGCCAGCTTGATGTAAAACTGCAAATCCTCGTCTGTGGCCAGGCCGTAGCCCTCGCCAAAATGGCCGTCAAGCACCTGCACGTCGCTGGTGGAGGACCGCAGGTTGAACTCACGCGCGGTGGCTTCGATCAAGCCGCCCACGCGTTTCTGGAAGTATTCGGCTGAATCGCAGACGTTGACCGCCCAGAGTGTGTTGACCGGCAGATTATTTAATTCATAGCCCAGATGCAGCCCAGCGTGGGTGCCGCCCGAACCATCGGCAAAAAAGAGCGCGCCCGGATGCGGGGTGCCCGCCACCCTGGGCCAACCGGAAAGCATTTCCTCGACGGCGGCCAGATAACCAAAGCAGCCCAGCGGCTGGCTGCCGCCTTCAAAAATGACATACGGCTTTTCGCCGCGCTGCCGGGATTCCTCGGCGGCCTTCTCCAGGAACACACTGTAAGCCGATCCCGCCGCCTGGTATTCCGCATAGGAAATAAACCGGAAATCCGCTCCCGCGATGGTGTTCAGGAAGAAATTGGCGGCCGGCAGCTCACCGGGATTCCGGCCTGTCTTGGGTTCCCGGACGATGATCGTGACTTCCAGGCCCAGACGCCGCGCGCAAAATGCCGTGGCGCGGGTGTGGTTGGACTGAATGCCGCCGGCGGTGATGATGCGCGTTGCTCCCTTGGAGACGGCGTCGGCCAGAAGAAACTCGAGCTTGCGCACCTTGTTGCCCGATTCCACAAACCCGGTCATGTCGTCGCGCCAGATGAAAATTTCTTTTCCGATTTCGCCGGAGAGCCGCTGGAGCTTGTGAATGGGAGTCGGCAGATGGGCCAGGTTCAGTCGCTTTGGATACGTCATGGCCATCCATTAGCAGACCGGGCGGAAAAGAGGGAAAGAAAAATGCGGGCGAAGTTTCGTTCTTGATAAAATGAACGGGTTGGCGCACTTCGCTTTGGCATGGATCACACCAGCGCACTTGAGCACATCAACAAAGCCTGCCAGGCCATGTCCGCCGAACTGGTCCGGATGCACCCGGCGGTGCAGTTTTTGGAGGGGCAGGGAACCAAGGACGACTTTTACCGAGCGTTGCACGAGTTGACCCGGCAGGTGGAAGCGGTAAAAAAACTGGCCCGCAAGGCGGGGCAACCGTCCTGAACTTATGGGAAATTATAGCGGCGCGCCGACGTTGATGCCGTGTTCCAGGCAATAGGCGGCGTTGTCCACGTACTTCGTCGCCCAATGCTTGAGCCCGGCGCGCTCCTCGGGGGTCATGGTCCGGACGATTTTGGCCGGGGAACCCATGACCAGCGAGCCGGGAGGAATTTTCATGAACTGCGTCACCAGCGAGCGGGCGCCGATGAGGCATTGCTCGCCGACTTCCGCGCCGTCGAGAATGACCGCGCCCATGCCAATCAGGCACTCATCCCCGACGGTGCAGGCATGCACGATGGCGGAGTGGCCGACGGTGACATAGTTGCCGAGAAGGCAGGGAAACTCGTCGGCCAAATGCAGCACGGCATTGTCCTGGATGTTGGTGTGGTGGCCGATGGCGATGCGATTGATGTCACCGCGCACGACGGCGTTGTACCAGACGCTGGAATGGTCGCCGATGGTCACGTCGCCCACCACCACCGCGCCCTTGGCAATGTACACGCCGGTTCCCAGAGTGGGTTTTCTCTTCAGAAAGGCGTCGAGTTGTCGTGCAAGCTGTCCCATGGGTTCAGTTAACCACGGAACGGGCATTTTCCAACCAAAAGGTCAAAGGCCGATTTTTAAAATTTTTCTCGCGAATTGAAGCCGGTTTTAACAACCATATCGCACCCATGGAAACGCAAGATCAGAATCAGACCTTTCCCCGTACGCCCGTCATTCTCATCCTGTTGACGCTGGGCACCCTGTTGTTGTTTTCACCGGTCGGCAAGTTCGACTTTGTCGGCTATGACGACCCCTATTACGTGACGGAAAATCCGCGGGTGCAGGCGGGATTGACCGCCGAGGGCCTGAAGTGGGCCTTTTTTGAATTGAACAGCCCGGCGACCTATTGGCATCCGATCTCCTGGGTGTCGCACATGGTGGACTGCCAGCTTTTTGGGCTGAAGGCCAGCGCGCACCATTGGATGAATGTCTTCTACCACATCGCCAACGCGCTGCTGGTCTTTTTCCTCTTGAGAAAATTAACCGGCTCGGAATGGCGCAGCGCCGCAGTGGCTGCTTTGTTTGCCTGGCATCCGCTCCAGGTGGAAAGCGTGGCGTGGGTAACTGAGCGAAAAAACCTCATCAGCACGTTGTTTTTCCTCCTGACTCTTATTGCCTATGCCCGGTTCGCTGAACGGCTGAAAACTCGGGGTGTTGCGGATGAGAGCCCCTTGCAGGCGCTCAAGTCGCGTTTGGCTTCCGGCGATTATTGGCTGGTGGTCGTGCTGTTCGCGCTGGGGTTGATGTCCAAGCCGATGCTTGTCACCGTGCCGTGCGTGCTCCTGCTGCTGGACTTCTGGCCGCTTCGCCGCGTGGAAGGCTTTCAGGGCGCAGGTGCCCGGCGCGCCTGGGTCACGTTGGCCGTTGAGAAGCTGCCGCTTTTGGCGCTGTCGGGCATTTCCTCCTGGATCACCATAGCGGGCCATCATCAGTTGCAATACGTCGTATCCGGAGGGCAGGTGCCGCTGGGCATCCGCATTGCCAACGCCCTGTATTCGTATGCGCGTTACATTGGCAGCACGTTATGGCCGACGGATTTGGCGGCGATTTATCCGTATCCGACCTCATGGCCCATTTCCCGCGTGGTGATGTGCCTGTTGCTCATTGGCGGCCTGACGGTGTTGTTTGTCTGGATTGGTCGGCGACGCCCGGTGTTTTTGGTGGGCTGGCTGTGGTTCCTGGGAACGCTGGTGCCGGTGATCGGCATTCTTCAGGTGGGTGGGCAATCCATCGCAGACCGGTTCATGTACATTCCGCTTATTGGCCTGCTGCTCATCGTCGTGTGGGGCGTGGGCGCACTGATGGAAAAAATCGGGGCCCCGCGCATGGTAGCGGGTGTGCTGGCGGGCATTGTGGGGGTGGCGGCCATTGGGGCCTCGCGTCATCAGGTCAAGTTTTGGAAAGACAGCCAGGCGTTGTTTGAGCGGGCGCTGGCCGTCACCGAGAAAAACGCCATTGCGCATTACAATTTGGGACTGGCGCTGTCGCTCCAGGGGCGGGCCACGGAGGCCAAACTTCATTATCAAAAAGCCCTGGAAATCGCGCCTGCCTATACGGAGGCACGGAATAATCTTGCCGGCGCTTATTACGGGGAAGGCAACATGGATGAGGCCGAGCGGCATTACAGGGAGGTGCTCAAGGTGTCTCCCCGGCATCCCTTGGCCAATGAAAACCTTGCCTTCGTGCTGGAGCAGAAAGGCAATCCCCAGGAAGCCCTCCAATATGTGCTGGTCAGCCTCAAGGAGCAGCCTTCCAACATGGACACGCGGTTTCACCTGCTTGCCTTGTACGGCAAATTGGGCCGCGGCAACGAGGCGGTTGCCCAGGCGCAGGAAATCGAGCGCCTCAGGCCCAATGATCCGGGCCTTTTCTTTGCGCTCGGCAATGCGATGCTGATGCAGGAAAAAACGTCCGAGGCCATGGCTTATTTTACCAAGGCCATCCAGTTGCGCCCGGCTTTCCCGGAGGCGCATTATCAACTGGGCAACATTCTGGCGTTGTCCGGCAAGGTGCCCCAGGCGCTGCCACATTTCGCCGAAGTGGTTCGCCTGGACCCCAAGGCCGCCGAGCCCTACGTCCCGTATGCCATGGCGTTGGCTGAAGTTGGCAGAATCGATGAGGCAGTGGAAAAGCTGCGCGAAGCTCTCCAGATCAAGCCTGAACTGCTGCCGGCGTTGCAGCGTTTGGGATGGTTCATGGCCGCCCACAAGGAGGACCGCATTCGCAATGGGCTTCATGCGGTTCAATATGCCAATACGGCCGTCACCTTGACCCGGGAGCAGGATGCCGACAGCCTGGACTTGCTGGCGGCGGCTTTTGCCGAACAGGGCAAATTCAACCGGGCCATCGAGGAGGCGACCAAAGCGATTCGCGTCGCCAAGGAAAACAATCTTGCAGAATACGCCGATCAAATTCAGGCGCGCCTGGAACTTTACCGGCAGGACAAGCCCTACCGCATGCCGTAGCTGAAGCGCGCGGATCCCTGAAATGCATGAAGCCAGCCCGATTCACTGTTGTTGATGGCTGGCTTTGCCTTGCGATTCTGGCCGCGGTGCTGGTGGCGTTCAACCCCGTGCTCGACGGGGAATTTCTTCACTGGGACGACGACCTCAACATCACGCATAATCCGCGCATTGAGAAATTAAACGCCGACAGCCTGCATTGGATGTTCACCGACCACAGCCACATGCGGCGTTACGTGCCGCTGAGCTGGCTCAACTGGGCGATGTTGCGGCAACTGTTCGGATTGAATCCGTATGTCTTCCATCTCCAAGCGCTTCTGATTCACGCCGCCAACGCCTTGCTTTTGTACTGGCTGCTGCGGCGCTTTATTTCCTCGACACCCGAGCCGGAGGATACCGAGTCGAGCGCGTGGTTTCCGGCGCTCTGCGCCGGGGCGGGCGCGCTGCTCTGGGCCTTGCACCCGCTCCGCGTGGAGGTGGTCGGGTGGGCCAACTGCCAGATTTACGCGCAGTCGCTGTTTTTCGCGCTGCTGGCGCTTCTTTTTTATTTGCGAGCTACAGAGAATTCACGGGGCAGTTTTGGCCTTGAACGCCCTGCGCTCTGGCTGTCTGTGGGTTGTTTTGTGTTCTCGCTTCTCACGTATCCCATAGCACTGGCATTTCCCGCGGTGCTGCTGGTGCTGGATATTTTTTTACTGAAGCGCCTGCCGCTCGATTTAAGGCGATGGAGGGAATCGGCATCCCTCCGGGCGCTCTTGGAGAAGATCCCATTTGTGGTGGCGACAGTCGCCGTACTGGCCATCACGCTGGCGGCCCGCGCCCGGATGAGCGGCATCTGGGAGGGCACCTCGGCGCTGGAGCAATTTGGCTGGGGCTCCCGGGCGGCGCAGGCGTTGTACATCTGGGCCTACTATCTTTGGAAAACCTGGCTGCCACTGAACCTCTCGCCGGTGTACACCCAACTGGTTTCGTTCAACCCGCTGGATTGGCCATTTGTTCTCAGCGCGGTGGCGGTGTTGGGCGGCACGGCGGCTTTTATTTGGTTAAGACATCGGCAACCGCTGTTGCTGGCGCTTTGGCTGTGTCATTTGGCGCTGCTGGTGCCGATGCTCGGGTTGACCGAGCACCCGCACTACCCTAATGACCGCTACAATTACCTGTCGGCCATTGTTTGGTCGGTGTTGGTTGGTGCCGTGCTCTGGCAATTTCGCGCTACACGGGCGCGCCCACTTTTGTTGATTGCTGTGATTTTAGTTGCCGGTGGGTGCGGCTTGGCAAGCTTTCAACAATCCAAAATGTGGAGAAACAACAGCGCATTTTTCGGTGCCATTCTGGAGCGGCTCGGGAACGACCCCTACCGGTCCGACATTCACTGGCGGTTGGGCCGGGTCCTGGCCCGCAAGGGCCAGCATGAGGCGGCCTTGAAGGAACTGGCCACTGCGGTGGAAATCAACCCGAAGCGAACCGACCCCATGGTTGAAATGGCCGGCGTGTACGTCCATCTGGGGCAATTGAAGGACGCGCAGCAATGGCTGGAGCGCTCGCTCCAACTGAATTCGAGGGATGCCCTGGCGCATTACAACCTTGCCGTCGTGCTGGAAAAGTTGGGGAAGGCCCCGGGCGCGCTGGACTATTTCCAAAAAGCTGTGGCGTTGAATCCCGCCGATGTCGATTCCCGGCTTTCGCTGGCGGGGGCACTGGAAACGGCGGGTCGGGCCCAGGAGGCGGAGTCGCACGTGTGGGAGGCGCTCCGGTTGGCTCCCGATGCCCCACGGGTGCTGGCCACCGCCGGCGGCATGATGATGCGGAAACAAAAACCGGATGAAGCGCTCTTTTATTTATCCAAGGCCGTTGAAAAAAATCCGGATTTTGCCGAGGCCCATCACCGCATCGGAATTCTTAAGGGCACAATGGGACAGCATCAAGAGGCACAGGTTCATTTCTCGCGGGTGTTGCGGCTTAGGCCTGATTTTGTCGAGGGACACCTGGCT
>CALJZV010000206.1 GCA_937983475.1 uncultured Verrucomicrobiales bacterium | reverse complement strand
CGAATCACCTTCAATCCGAACGTCATGGGTGGTCGGGCATGCATCCGCGGGTTGCGCGTCACGGCTGGAACGATTGCTGGCTTGGTCGCCAGCGGCCATGGGCACGGGGAAATTTTAAAATTGTATCCCTATCTGGAAGAAGATGACATCAATCAGGCGCTCAAATATGCCGCTTGGCGTGCTGAGGAAATCGAACTGCCACTCCAGCCCGCATGAAGCTGTTGGTGGACATGAATCTTTCGCCCGATTGGGTGAAGGTTCTTACCGAAGCCGGATGGGAAGTGACCCACTGGTCAACCATTGGAGATTTTCACGCTACTGATTCAATAGCCTGGGCCAAAAAGAACGGTCATGTCGTTTTCACGCATGATCTGGATTTCGGCGCCGCGCTGGCGCTCACACAGGCGGAAGGCCCAAGTGTGATTCAAGTGCGCACACAGGATGTCACGCCGGCGGCCATCGGGAAATTGGTGGTCAACGCACTTCGTCAATTTCAACCGGAGTTGGAAAATGGAGCCTTGGTTGTCCTTGATGAGCTTCGCGCTCGTGTCCGCATTTTGCCATTAGCAAATTAAAAGGCGAACGGGTTTGCCGTTCGCCTTGCTGAAGTTTTTATTTCGCCAATGGCGAATTGTGCCGGTTGGGCATGAATACCGGTAATGCTCCGGTTTGTAGGGGCCGTCCACGGGCACGCCAAGGTATTCGGCCTGCTTTGGGGTGAGCTTGGTCAGTTTGACGCCGATTTTTTCCAAATGCAGACGGGCGACTTCCTCGTCGAGTTTCTTGGGCAGGCGATAGACCGTCGGCTCATAGAAGTCCTTATTGGCCCAGAGGTCAATCTGCGCGAGGACCTGGTTGGAGAAGGAGTTGGACATCACGAAGCTCGGATGGCCGGTGGCGCAGCCAAGGTTCACCAAGCGGCCTTCCGCCAGAATGAAAATGCTGTGCCCGCCTGAGAATGTGTATTTGTCGTACTGCGGTTTGATGTTGAGTTTCTTGACGCCCTTGGCGCTGTTGAGACGGTCCATCTGAATCTCGTTGTCGAAGTGGCCGATGTTACACACGATGGCCTGGTCTTTCATCTTCTGCATGTGTTCAAGCGTGATGACGTCGCGGTTTCCGGTCGTGGTGACATAGATGTCGGCGATGCCGAGTGTGTCTTCGACGGGGGCCACCTCGAAGCCCTCCATTGCTGCCTGAAGGGCGTTGATGGGATCAATTTCGGTGACAATCACGCGAGCGCCGAAGCCGCGCAGGGAGTGGGCGCTGCCTTTGCCGACGTCGCCGTAACCGCATACGCAGGCGACCTTGCCGGCAATCATGACGTCGGTGGCGCGCTTGATGCCGTCTGCCAGGGATTCGCGGCAGCCGTAGAGGTTATCAAACTTGGACTTGGTGACCGAGTCGTTGACGTTGATGGCGGGAACAAGCAGTTTGCCCGCTTCTTTCATCTGGTAGAGACGGTGAACGCCGGTGGTCGTTTCCTCGGAGACGCCCTTCCAGTCCTTGACAACATTGTGCCAGAACCCCGGACGTTCCTTTGCTACGCGTTTAAGCAGGTTCTTGATGACCTGTTCCTCATGGCTGGAACTGGGCGTGTTCACCCATTTGTCGCCTTCCTCGAGTTGGTAGCCTTTGTGGATGAGCAGGGTGACGTCGCCGCCGTCGTCCACGACGAGTTCGGGTCCTTTGTTCCCGGGATGAGTGATGGCGTCGAGAGTGCAATCCCAGTATTCCTCCAGCGTTTCGCCCTTCCAGGCAAACACCGGCACGCCGGCCTTGGCGATGGCCGCAGCGGCATGGTCCTGAGTGGAGAAAATATTGCAACTGGCCCAGCGAACCGAGGCGCCCAGATCCACAAGGGTCTCGATGAGAACGGCCGTCTCAATGGTCATGTGGAGCGAGCCGGTGACGCGCACGCCCTTGAGCGGCTTGCTGGCGGCGTACTTTTTGCGGATGGACATTAGGCCGGGCATTTCCTTTTCGGAAACGTCAATGGTTTTGCGGCCCCAATCGGCGAGGCTGATGTCGCGAATTTTGTAATCAGGCTTGGCGGAGGTCTTGCCATTGACCGATTTGCCGCTGCCGTTTCCGGCAATGGCAGTTTTGGCAGGCTTGGATTTGGCCGCAACACCGCGGCGGGACTGAGACAACTTGATTTTAGCCATAAAGGAGTTCGTGTTTTAATAAAATGAAAGTTATTGAGAGTTACTTCACTGCGCGCCTGAGCGCGGCCACTTTGTCGGTTTTTTCCCAGGTAATGCTGTTAAGGTCGTCAATTTTTCCGAAGTGGCCGGAGGGGGGTGTCTTGGAATAAATCGTGCGAAGCAGGTTCAGTGTCTTGATGAGCGCATCTGTCCTGTAGTTGAACACTTGCCG
>CALJZV010000205.1 GCA_937983475.1 uncultured Verrucomicrobiales bacterium | reverse complement strand
GTGGCCGCCGCGTAATTGGTTCCATTTATCGTGGCGCTGGCCGTCACGGAAATAAAATCCACCGCCGCGCCCCGGGCGCTGCGCACCGAGCCGGTGATGGACCCCACCACGCGCTGAAGCACAATGCGCTGGTTGGCCGCAGGCGCGCCCTCCGAGATGCTCACCAGAAACTCCGGCGCCACCAGTCCGCGCTGAGCCAGTTCCTCGTCGCTGAAACCGATGGACCACAGCCCATCGTTAACCGGCAGTTGAAACGCGCCGGCTCCGTCGGTCACAGATGCGGCAAAGCCTTCGCTTTCCGAATGGGCCCGGACCTGAAGATTGGTCAGCGCCGTTCCTGCGTCGTCCTCGACCCAGCCGCCGATGTGGGTCGCCGCGGGCGCTATTTCGAGCGCAAACTGCCGGTCAGCCGTCCGCCCGCCCGAATCGGCCACATGAATGGTGATGGAAAAACTGCCGCTGACCTGTGGCACACCCGTCAAACGACCCGTCAATTCGTCGGAGGACAATTCCATGCCTGCTGGAAGCGGTTGTGAGGACGGAGCCAGCGTCCAGAAGTAGGATGGCGCTCCGCCGGTGGCGCTCAACTCGGCAAAATACGGAGCGCTCTGCGTGCCTGCCGCGATGTTGGTGGTCGCAATCTCCAAGGGCGGCAGCGGCGCAAAGGAAAAATGGGCCGACGGATTGTTCCCTTCGGAAACCAGGACCGAGCGCGAGTTGTCGTCGCAGAAAAATCCTTTTGCGGTCAGCCCGTTTTCCGTAAAGCAATTGACCGTCACCTGCCAGACGCCGTCGAACACGCCCAATCGATAATTGCCGGCCCCATCCGTTTGCCCGAAAACCGTGTACGCATCGCCGCCGCTGCTGGCCGTGGCGCTCAGGCTCACTCCCGCAATGGCCCCGCCACCGTTGTCTGTCACTGTTCCAGTGATTTCACCAGTGACCACGCGCACGGTATGAACAATGTTGGTAATGTCCTGGCCGCTGACCTCGTGCGCCACGACCGGGCCCACCACGCCGCGCGCGACCGCCTCACCGGGGTCCACCTCCAAATACCACGTGCCATCAAACACCCCGATGTCGAACGCGCCGTCGTCATCCGTGCGCGCACTGAACGACGCATCGGAAAAATTCGAGGCGCGGATGAGGATGTTGGAGACACCGCTGGCCTGGTTGTCCACCACGTGCCCTTTGAGGCGCGCGGTGATTTCCGGAGCATCAGCCAGGGAGAATTGCGGCACAGCCAATACCATCGCTGCGGAGAACATCAGGGAGAGCAAGGAGAAGTTCATAAGCGTAAACGACGAATTGCCACCCAGTTTAGTTACTGTGAAGGCAAAGGAGAAACCAAAAATCCCCTATTTTCTCCTCCTCCTCGAACTGACGAGAAAATAGAGCGCCACGGATGCCGCGCCTTTTAAGAGCGCTCCGTGGCGTTGCGTTTCTGTTCCCTAATTGAAGGGTGCCTACCGCTGGATGTCGGCAAACTGGTCGCGGTCGTCCAACTCAACCCGCAACCGCGCCAATTCCGCGAGCAATTCCTTTTGCACCTTGGCGTAGGCGGGCTGCCCGTAAACATTGTTCAGCTCACGCGGGTCCTTCTTCAGGTCGAACAATTCCCATTCGTCCAGCTTGTTGAAGTGAATCAGCTTGTAGCGCTCGGTGCGCACCCCCAGGTGCGGCTGCACGCGGTGGTCGCCCGGATAATGGTAGTAGCGGTAATACATGGAAGCCCGCCAGTCCTTGGGTTTTTGGCCCCGCGTCAGCGGCACAATGCTGCGGCCCTGCAAATCTCCAGGCGCGGGAACCCCGGCAAAGTCCAAAAAGGTCTGCGCGAAATCCACATTGAGAATCATCGCGTCGCTGGTCTTGCCCGGTTTAATTTTCTCCGGGTACCGGATCACAAACGGCATGCGCAGCGACTCCTCATACATGAACCGCTTGTCATACCAGTTGTGGTCGCCCAGGAAAAATCCCTGGTCGGAGGTGTAGATGACGATCGTGTTGTCACGCAGCCCGTTTTTGTCGAGATATTCGAGCACGCGCCCGATATTTTCGTCCACCGACGCCACGCAGGCCAGGTAATCGCGCATGTATTTCTGATATTTCCACTTCTTCAGCGCCTCGCCGGACAGCGTCTGCTGCCGGCCATTGATGGTCACCGTCATTTTCATGTCCACCTCGCGGTTCCAGGCAAACAGCTCCTTCGGATCGAGGTTCGCGGGACGCGGCACCTTGAGATCGGTTCGGTTAAGATGGCGATCAATGGTCATCTCGGCCTCGCGCGCGGCGCCGGAACGGGTCTTGTAATCATCGTTGAAGGTCGGCGGCTCGGGAATCTGCCGGTTCTCGTACAGCCTGGCGAATTTTTCGTTCGGCTCCCATGCGCGGTGCGGCGCCTTGTGGTGATATTTGAGGAAGAACGGCTGATTCTTGGGCCGCTGCTCCAGGAAATCCAACGCCAGGTCGGTGACAATGTCGGTGCAGTAACCCTTGATCTGCTTTCGGCCCTCGGGCGTGAGAAAATCCGGGTCGTGATATTTGCCCTGGCCGGGCAGGACGATCCAATGGTCAAAACCCGTCGGGTCGCTTTGCAGGTGCCACTTTCCGACCATGCCGGTGTGGTAGCCGGCCTTCTGCAATTCCTTGGCGACGGTCCATTGGCCGCCGTCGAAGCGGTTGAACACCGGCACGCCGTTTTTGTGGCTGTATTTGCCCGTGAGAATGGTCGCGCGGCTGGGGGTGCAGATGGCATTGGCCGCGAAGCAGTTTTTGAACAGCATCCCCTCCCTGGCGATGCGGTCAATGTTGGGCGTTTCGATGAGCTTGCTGCCGTAGGCGCTGATGGCGTGCGCGGCATGGTCGTCGCTCATAATGAACAGGATGTTAGGGCGCGGCGCCGCGTGAACGGCACTCATTGCCAGCACGCACGCGGACAGAAAAAACCAGTTACATTTTCTCATAAGATAAAGGGCTGTCAGACGCGTCCAAGCCTGCCGGAAGTTACAGCGCCTTCGCTGCGATGGCATAACCCAAACCGGCAGACTTCTGGTTTCACACGGCTTGCGCCGGCTCTCCCGCGAAAATGACCTGGTTTCGGTTTTCATAAAGCTTTTCCACGTCGCGGACAAAATTTTGGAAGCCTGACCGGGAAAATAGTTTATGGAAGCAACGGTTTGCGGTCGCGATCTTTGGAGTGCGTCGGCCTGACGGCGCTGTGGGCAACGGCGCCCTGGCGCCGCCGGGGAAACAGGACTTCAGGTGGTTAGTTTTTTGGGCGTCAAGCCGCCCAGGGAAACAGCCTGGCTCCTAAAGCTGAGAGCCGTTCAATGGCCTGGAGCGGGCCGTTTCACCCGAAAACCTGTAATCAGTTGACCCGCTTGGATCACGGTGACACGCTGCCGCTCATCGGAAC
>CALJZV010000204.1 GCA_937983475.1 uncultured Verrucomicrobiales bacterium | reverse complement strand
GACAGTCTGGGGTATCGGCCTGCCGCATAAGAGTCGCCAGCAAAGAAATGCCGTCAGGAGCGTGATTCCACTGCAAACCAGATAAGGCAACGCAGGACGGATTTCAAAAAATCCCCCCGCAAAAAATGGCCCCAGAATCCGCGCAAGACTTCCCGCGCTTTGCGCCACTCCTATCGTCGCCCCCTGCTCGTTCTGCGGCGCCAGCATTGAAATCAATCCAAATACAGGAGGGCGCGTCAGGCTTGAACCCACCGCGAAAATGCCAAGTCCCGCCAGCATCACGCCCCAGCTCTGCAAAAAGGGTATGATGCCAAGGCCAATCGCAGCCAGTAGCAAGCTAAACGCAATAAGGCGCGGTTCGCCCATGGTTTTGACCAGGCGGCCCACCATGCCTCCCTGGACTATTGCGCCAATAATTCCGCAATAGGCAATGAGAAGGGCAATGGTTCGGGCATCTTTTCGTTCAAGAAGATTAAGGTGGAAATTTTGGCTGACCAGCAGGCCAATTGTCGTTTCAAAACAGGCGAAACAAAACGTCGCCAGGAAGAAAACGCCTACCATCAGGCCCAATTGCGGGTGCCGCATGGTGTGCAGAAATTGCACCACTCGAGGCCGCTGCGTCACGGTATGCGATCCTGGCTTGAGGCTTTCGGGCAAAATGCTCAGGGCAAGGATGAAATTAAAGGCGCACAGTCCGCTGGCGATCCATCCGGGGCCCATCACCCCAAAAAACTGAACGCCAAACCCGCCCAAAACCGGTCCAAAAATGAATCCCAGCCCAAACGCCATGCCAATAAGGCCCATCTTGGCGGATCGCTCTTCCGGGCGAGTGATGTCGGCAATGTACGCCTGTGCCACGGTAATGTTTCCTCCGCAGACCCCGGCCACCAATCTCGCCACCAGCAGTGTCACCAGCGCAGTCGTGCCCTCAAGGCTCGATCCATAAGCAAAAATCGCATAGGACACCGCCGCTCCGGCCGTGCTCATCAGCAACACCGGTCTCCGCCCGATACGATCCGACAGCCGTCCCCAAATCGGCGCAAAAATAAACTGCATCAGCGAATAGGCCGCCATGATTGCGCCAATCATCAAGCCATGCGCCCCAAAATTCTTGCTGTAAATGGGCAACAGAGGCAGAACGATCCCAAACCCGATCAGGTCAATGAAGACAGTGAGAAAGATAATCAGTAACGACGGTTTTTTCATTGCGCAAAAGCGGGAAGGTTTTAGACGCAGCAAGGCTGTTGCGCCAGTCAATTGTCAAAAGCCGAACGGGCATTACTGTGTTTCACCTTTGGTCACGCGCAGGAAAACTTCCTCAAGGCCCAGCTCATCCTCCCAAAGCCCGGTGAATTTCACGCCGCCGCCGACAAGGATTTCTGGCAAAATGGAAGCATCCACGCTGTGGCTGGCAAAAGTCACTTTGATCTGCCCATCCACTGGCGTCGCCTCGGCAATCTCGGGGCGTGCCCTCAGCACTTCCACTGCGCGCATCGCGTCGCCCGAAATCGTCACCCAGTATATCAAGCCCACGCTGGACTGGTCCCGCACACCCTGGACCGGCCCGGCGTAGATTAGACGGCCCTTTTCAATGATCGCCACGCGATTGCATAGGTTTTGCAACTCACTGAGGATGTGCGAGGAAATGATGATGGTTTTGCCCATGCGCTGAAGTTCCTGAAGGATGGCCATCATCTCGATGCGGGCGCGCGGGTCCAACCCGCTGGCCGGCTCGTCCAGCAGCAGCAATTGCGGGTCGTGAATCAGCACCCGAGCCAGGCCCAGGCGCTGCTGCATGCCGCGGCTCAACGCGCCAATCAACGCGCCTTTCTTTTCGGAGAGCCCGACCAGTTCCAGCACATCCGCCACGGTTTTCTCGCGCTTGCCGCTTGGAATCTTGTAGCACGCGCCAAAGAAATCGAGGTACTCGGTCACCTCCATGTCCTTATACACGCCAAAAAAATCCGGCATATAGCCAATGACATGGCGCACCGCATCCGCATCCTGCACCACGTCGTGGCCCAGCACCTTCGCCGAGCCGCCCGAGGGCTGAAGAAAGGTCGCCAGAATCCGCAACGTCGTTGTCTTGCCCGCGCCGTTGGAGCCGATAAAGCCGAATAAATCGCCACGATTGACAGTGAGGTCGAGCGATTCGAGCGCCACCATCTGGCCGTATATCCGAGTCAACGCCGAGGTTTGTATCGCAGGCACCGGAGGGGCCGCCGAAGCGGTCGCCGGTTCATTCAATTGAGTCGAAGTCGTCATGGGAATCAGGGTTGTTTGGAAACGGGCACAAACACACGCAGCAACGTATTTTGATTGCTGCGCCGGGGTGAAAACTTTCGAAGCGAAGCCGTGGGGGAATGATCCTCAACCCAAGCCAGCAACACGGCCTCACTGGGCTTCGACAAGGCAGTCAAATCCAACGAGCCTGGCGAGACAAATTTCCGGTAATATTCATCTTCATTAGCCTCGGAGAGAAAACATGCAGCCATGGAAGCTTCCGCGAGGTTCCATTTTAGCTGGGTTTCATGCATGGCGAACGACTGCCGACGCGATTGAACGACTGAAAAAAACTGAGAGCTGTGTTTCTTGACAAAAGCCGGCACGGCAACGCCCTCCTTGTCGTCCACCTTGAACTCCCGCGCCTGACCGCCAGGAACCGAGCCCAACTGGTATATTTTTCCACGGACATACAATCGGGCCTCTGCCAAGGGCGCTTTCAATTTGTTTCGGACTGTCACTCGGAAACTGTTTCCCTCCGCCACCGCAACCTCAAGCGGCGCCGGTTGCGATGTCTCAAGCCAGTCGTTGACATAAAGCTGGCTGGTCCAAACCGGAACAAACACTTCGGCGACAAAATTATTGCCTCGTTGGATGACGCTGGACTGGTTGTGCTCGCTGCTGCTGCCCCAGGAGGAGAGAAATTCGCCCCGCAACGCTGCCACCGTCTGGCTGCCCTCCAACGGATACCGGTGATTGGAAGGCGAATAAATGGTGGCGAAAGTCCGGCCTCGGTTCACCGTGCGCTCACCCGAGGGAATCACGTCCACCAAATGCAGTTCGTTCCACTCCGAGTCACCGGCGCGAAGCTTGAACCCGATCAAATAAATCAACACCGAAAACCCGGCCACATACAGAGGGAATGTCACCCATGTCAGCATCTGGCGATTGATGCGCTTGAGCCAGTATTGATCCAGCGGCCCGATTATCAGCAGATACCCCACCAACAGCAGAACAAGCCATGCCAAGGGCAATTTCCGAATCTGGCTGGTTTCAATCATCGCTCCAAACAGACCATCCGCGCTCCAGCCCCCAGGTTGGCGGAAATCAGATGTTTCAAATAAATGAAACGGCAGGCCCGACATTGCCGCCCAAAACCAGGCCCGGTTTTTCCAATTGATGAAAGGCGCGCGCTCCGGGCTGAACGCCAGCACGGTGATTCGCCCCAAACCGCGCCGCGCCTCCATAATCAAGGGCAACCCGTCAGCGGAAATTGTCACAGTGCCGTCCCGAACCTGCCCCACAGCCACCAGCATTTCCGCCGCGTCAAAACTCTCATCCGGGACGGGCGGTTTCTCCAATTTTACCGCGGCGCCAGCCGTTTTCTTTTGGGATGTGCCGACGCGAAGTGACGGCAAACCGGCGTCCTCCTTCTCCGCGTCTTCCCCGCTGATCCACTGCTGCAATGCTGCGCCCGCCTTAATCTGCCGGGCTGAGGAAAATTGGCACGGCAGCAAATCGCGCAACCAGGGATTGCCATTGACGTCGGTGATTTGCTCCACGCCCACAATCAAATGCCCGCCCGTTTGCAGCCAGGCCAAAAGGGCCAAAGTCTGCGAGGAAGACAAGTCGAGGGCGCGCTCCGAGTTCAGATAAAGAATCCGCAACCCGTCGAGCGCGATGGGATTGTCCGGGAAGATTGGCGGCTGGAGTTTCGCAACCATGGGCTGTGTCTCCGGTTGGTTGCGTTTCATCGCAGGAAACGATGGCGCTCCTGATGCGCTCCGGCTCAACGCGCCCATCAGCACGGTGTCCGAGGAGACCTGTTTGATCTGTTTTGCGGTAATTTCCTGGCGGGCGAGAACCTTCCCCTGCTCCGTCACAAACCGGGCCTGCCAGGCCGGATGGCGCGACGCGGAAAACACCGGCACCGTGACGCGTTTCAGCGTTCCTGTAGGCAATTCAATCGGCACGCGCCGGGCATGTTCGCGGCCAAACTGGCTTGCGCTCAACTCAATGAAGCCCAGAACCGGAGGCCCGTCATTACGGATTTCAAAGGTGACAGGATACCAATGCGCCTCGCGGGTGTGACCATCAAATCCGGGAAATACATCAAATTGAAACCCTCGCCCTTCTTGTGGAAACAAGAGCAGCCCCAACGCCAAAGCCAAAAAACCATGGATCAAGCAAAGCCTTCGCTTAACTGAAGTTGTCAAACCCGCGCCGCCTGAAATCCCAGCGCTGGTTCGACAATGCTTTGAATCCCTCAATCTCACAGTTTTAAGTCTTTAACACACCCATTAAGCCTGCCAAACGAAGGCGCTGGCAAACTCAAAAACGCCCTGTTCGCATTCCGTTATCGGGCGCAAAACCGCTCAAACGCGCCGCCGAACAAATCCTTCACGTCGCGCTGAATCTCACTCGATGATGCCGTCCAACCCGCGCTCGCCAGATCGGTATATTTTTCCACAAGCACGCGGCTGATGACGCTCCGGCTGTGCCGCCACTTGTAAATGATCTGATCCAGCACGCGGGCGTCGGAATGCTGCGGCGTCAGACTCAGGCCCACCAGTTCCAAGCGCATGCGCGTGATCTCCTCAATCAGGCTCGGGACATTGGTGAACCACCAGCAGCCGAAGATGTGCAGATTGCGGAACTTGCGGGCCGAGACACATAGCTCATGCTGGTTCTCCCGGGACAGAGCGGTCACCAGGAACTTGTTCTCCGGATGCGCCGCAAACAGATTGTTCAACCCCTGCACGTTGCACAACCCGACGCCGTCTCCCGCCAGGCGCAATGCCGGGTTGACCGCGCGCCGCACGCCCGGCATGAGCGCGAACGGCAGGTTCGTCTCGCGGCAATGCGGCAGGACCGCCTTTTCAATTAACTGATGGCATGGTTCCTTGCCCGGATAATCAAAGTCAGGCGGCAGAGAAACCATTAGATAGCGGGCGTTGATTTTACGGGTCCAATCGGCCAGGAAGCGCCGGACCTCCGAAACGGTCTTGTCGGTCAATCGCGACTGAACATCGTATCCCCATGCGGCCAGTTTGCGCGAAGCACCCTTCGGCCAGTCGAGCAGCAGCGGGTCAATCCGCAGGGCCGCCTCGAAACGCCCATCGCGCCGAAAGCCCTGCTCCCACACCGGGCGCTCGACATCGTCGAAGGGCGAGTTGGTCATGTAGATTTTTTCCACTCCAGCCAGTTCCATGCAGCGGGTGACATGGCGCTCGCCCTTTTGCTGGTTGAACCATTTCCGAAGAGCCGGCAAATCGCGCTTTCGCACATTCAGGCCCAGCGCGTTCAAGGTCGTGAGCACGCCGCGGCAGGCCTCCGACACCGGCGAATGCTCCAGAAAGAGCGTCTGCCAGATCAGGTCGGCCTGCTGCGTCTTGGAAAGGCTCCAGAACTGCTCGTAAGGAATGGCCAGTTCACGGAAGGCCTCGGCAACGAGGTAATGGTAAACCAGCAAATCATCGATGCCCCACAGCAGCAATTCGCCAAAAGCCGGGTCGTACAAGTGCGTGTGAATGTCCACAATCGGCGCCTGGGCGACAATGCGCTCAACCTCGTTCGCCAGACGCGCCGCAGACTCATTTTTGTTTTTGGGAACAACCGCAACTTTCATGGGCGTCACGCTACAAAACTGCGCCCGCGCGTGACAGTTCATTTTTCAAAAAGCAATATTCCCACACATTTTCTCCATGAACGGCAGCGGGGATAAACAACAAAGACACAAAGGGACTTTGACAAGGCGACTTTATGCCTGTTTTTGCGGCTGGATTGCCGTTGCTAAGAACAAAGGCGAAGCCCACTTTGTTTTCCAATTTCGCGCCTTCGTGCCTTTGTTGTTCAACGGATGCAAGCAGTACGCCTGACTCGCTTCATCAATCTACCTGCACGATGCGGTAGAAGCGCTGGGTGTTCTGGGCGACGGGATCGGAAATGGATATGGAGTCGCCGGTGGCAGCGATGGGTGAGCCAAGGTTTGTCCAGGCGGCGTCGGACAGCGAGGCCTTGTATTGCACCTGGTAGGTTTTGCCCGAAATGGTGTTCCAAGTGAGATCCGCGTTCCCGCCGGAAATCGCGAACGCCGAGACCCGCAATGGCGGGGGCAAAGTGAGGCGGAAGACCGTGCCGTTGTCACTGTTCCCGCCCCGAGAAGTGGTTCCATAAAATTGGCCATCGCTCGCCTGCACCAACCCGGCATAGGGAATACTACCGTTGGCGCCATCGAACGAAATGAGCGTGGTCAATGCGCCCGAAGGTGTCATTTTGAAAACCGTGCCGTCATCGTTTGTTCCGCCGCTATAAGTCGTTCCATAAAGGTTGCCATCGGTTCCCTGCACCAGACCGGCAGCAGGCCAACGACCATTGCTGCCATTGAACGAAACCAACGAGGTCAATGCGCCGGAGGACGTCATTTTGAAAACCGTGCCGTAACCGCTCGTCCCACCGCCAGCTGTGGTTCCATAAAAATCGCCATCGCTCCCCAGCACCAAGCCTGCATAAGGATTAGCGCCATTGCTGCCATCGAACGAAACCAGCGTGATCAATGCGCCGGAAGGCGTGACCTTGAAAACCGTGCCATGGCGGTTGCTCCCTCCCTCAGAAGTGGTCCCATAAAAATGATCATCGTTCCCCTGTACTAAACCGGCATAAGGATAAGCGCCGTTGTTCCAATCGAACAAAACCAACGTCGTCAACGCGCCCGAAGGCGTCACTTTGAAAACCGTGCCGTAACCGCTGATCCCAGATCCACCGATGCAAGTGGTTCCAAAAAAATCGCCGTCACTCCCTTGTACCAGACAGGCACGAGGTTCAGAACCATTGCTCCCATTAAATGAAACCAGCGTGGTCAACGTGCCGGAAGGCGTAACCTTGAAAACCGTACCGTCATCGCTGGCCCCACCCCAAACGGTGGTTCCATAAAAATGGCCATCACTCCCTTGCACCAGACCTGCTTCAGGCCTCCAACCGCTGTTCCAATCGAACGAAACCAATCTGGTCAGTGTACCTGAAGGCGTTATTTTAAAAACTGAGCCGAGACCGTTGGCTTCATTACTTGCGGCGGTTCCATAAAAATTGCCATCGCTCCCTTGCACTAGACGACCATGAGGACTACGACCATTGCTGCCATCGAACGAAACCAGCGTGGTCAATGTTTGCGCGCGGGATGGAGCGGACGCACTCAGCACCAGCACCGTAGTGGCACAGAGCACCCAGGTTGATGTCCATTCCGCTATAATTTTCATTAACGCTCGCTGTTGGATGTGTATTTGCTCCCTTGTTCTGTCTCAGCAGTTTGTGGATTGTTCCCAGCTTACATCACAGAACCCCAACACAGTCAATTGAGAAGCAGGTATTTTTAACATTTTACCCCCATCCATTTCCGGCACCCGCATCAACGCAGGTGATGCGAGAGGAGCCAGTCCACTTGGGCTTCGTGGGTTTCCAGGGGGCCGTCGGTCCAGAGGACAAAATCGGATTGCTCCATTTTTTTGGCGATGGGCATCTGCGCCTCGTTGCGCTGGGGGATCTGGCGGCCGTTCCAGCCACGATTGCGCAAGCGGTCCTGCTGCAACGTCTCGGAGCAGGCCACGCACAGGACCGCGTCGAACAACCGCGCGGCATCGGTTTCAAACAGCAGCGGAATAATGACGAACCCGATGGGATGTTGCCGCGCGCGCCATTCCTGAACCCGTGCTTCCCAGGCAGCGCGAATGCGCGGGTGAAGAATCGTTTCCAAGCGGCAGCGGGCTTCGTCATCGCCAAAGACAATCTGCGCCAGGCAGTCCCGCCGCAGCCGTCCCTGGTCATCGAGCAGGTCCGCGCCGAACGCCGCTACAATTTCGTCCAGCGCGGGTTGGCCCGGTTCCACCACCTGCCGGGCGATAATATCGGTGTCCACAATCGGAATGTTCCGACGGGCCAAAAACTCGCCGGTGGTGGACTTACCCATGCCAACGCCGCCGGTGATGGCGAAGAGTTTCATTTGACTGACAGGCCAATGAAAGTGGGCTGTTCGTCAAGGTGCCCTGAGAGCCCGATAATACCGGGTATTCAGGCCAGCGTTGCTCGAGTCGATGACCTTCACCGTGCCGTCATTGCCGGCGGTGTTGGTGCTGATGGGAATCCAATTCACGAAGTTGGTGGAGGCCAAAACGATGTAATTGGTTCCAGGTTGGCCCGTAAGCACAAACTGGAAGTTCGAATTGGTCAGGACTTCCAAGGAATGCAACACCGGAGGCAACGGCGGGAATATGGTGAGCGTCGCCGTGTCTGAATTGTTCAGCAGGTTCAAGTCCGATTGAGCAGCCCGAGCGGAGACGGTGTTCGTCGCTGTGACCGTGGCGTCGGCTCGCAATATCACGGTGACCAAAGCACTTTCTCCAGGCGCCAAACTGCCCAGATTGCCTGAGACAGCGCCGCTGGCGAAGGCCACCGCTCCATGCGTGGTGGCGCTGGAAACATGGCTCATGCCTGTCGGCACAATATTTGTCAGCGAAAGGCTCGTTGCTGCCGCAGGGCCATGGTTGGTAACGCCGATCAAATAGGTAACTTCCTGCCCCACAAACGCCGAGCCGGTTTTGGGAGAGATGGCCACCTCGATATTGGCTGCCGGGTTGATGGGGTTGACGGTGGTAATGGCCAAAGACCAACCACCAGTCAGTTGTCCCCCGTCGCCTGAGGTGTCATCCACGATGTATAGAGACCATGTCCCGTTGGGATTAATTCCATTGAAGGAGCCAAGCGTGGCATCCGGATTCCCGGGAGGGACGCCGGGGAAAACATCGCCCGCTTCATAATTGGTCGGCTTGTAGGAACCGGGATGAATTCGGGATGCGTCCGGCAGAGTCACGGAAGCCGAATCCTCGATATGGATTGTCACATTGGACAGGCTGTGACTTCCGCCCGCGTCCGACATCAGGACAACCCTCCGGCCATTGGGCCCAACCAGCAGGATATCCAGGTCGTCCGGGAAGGAGTGGTTCAGATTGGAGAGGGTTACCGCGACCTTGCTGACGAGTCCCGTCAGTCCGGAAACATTGATGGTCGCCGGATACTGCAATGCCGCTCCAGCCTCAGGAATGGTCACAGGCTGAGAATTGGCCACGATAGTCGTAAGCGGAAGGCTCAACGGAACAGAAACGCTTCCCAAACTTTGCGTGCCATTGGTCAAATTAAACGTCGCCAGGACTGTTCCGCTTGCAGAGGGACTTGCGGTAAAGGTGAATGTCCGCGAGGCAGACGGGCCGCCTGCGGTCAAGGAACCGTAGGCTTGAGCAGGCCCAGGCAGCGTGATGCCGCCGGAACTCTGCAACGCAGCAACGAGATTGGTCGCATCAGCGGTGCCGATGTTGGCCATCGTAAAGCTGACCGTCAAAATCTCGCCCGGATCCACCGTCCCATTGGGAGGAGAATACTGTTCGGAAACCAACGTGACGCCGGTAATCGCAATCTGCGGAGCCCGGTCGTTCACGGTGGACACCACTGTGGCGGCATTGTTGGCCGGATTTGAATCGGTCGAACTCGTTGCAACGGAGACGGAGTTGGTAAACAGGCCAGACAACACCGGACGAACCACAATATCCACTGTTGCGGAGGCATTCGGCTGAAGCGTCCCCAAATTGCAGGTCACTGTGCGGCCAAAGACGCTGAAGGAGCCTTGGGAAGGAGTGATGGACATGATATTCACATTGAAGGGCAGCGAGTCGGTAGCCACTACGTTCAGGGCTTTTTGTGGGCCCTGATTGGTAATTGTGATGCGATAAGCCATGTCCACCTCCATAACCGCGGGCTCGGGAGTCGCCGAAAGCGAAACCGCCAAGTCCACTGTGGGTGGGTTGACGGTCGTCATAGCCGTTGCTGAATTGTTCGCCTGCGATAAATCTCCCTCGCTTGCATGAACGGTGGCTGTATTGGTCAATATGCCTGCGCTGGAAGGCAGGACAGCAATCGTGATTGTGGCATTGGTTCCCACCGGCAAATCGCCCAAATTGCAGGTCACACGACTTGCACTCGAGACAATTACCCCTTGGGAGGATGTGGCCCAAAGTAATGAAACTGAGGCCGGAAGATTATTGGTGAAGAAAACGCTGGTGGCCGTATCGGGTCCTTTGTTGGTTGCCACAAAGGTGTAAGTCAAGATTTCATCCATCAGAACAGGGTCTGGAGAATCGGTGCCTGAAAGCGCCAAATCCGCCAGCTTATTCACTGGAGTAATCGTGGTGATGGCCAGCCTCCATCCGTTGGAAACCGCCCCCATATCGCCAGGGGTGTCGTCCTCAATGTAAAGCGACCAAATTCCGTTGGGCTTGGTGCCATTGAATGTCGCCAATGAGGTCGAGACCAAACCGGGCGGCACGCTGGTCAATTCATTGCCAGGTTCATAATCTGCCGGCTGGTAGCTTGCCGTCCCGATGGCGCCCGAATCGGGGATGGGAGAAACGGCGGCATCATCAAAGGTGGGCGTGACATTAACCAAGGCATGGCTGCCCCCCGCGTCGGACATCAGCATCACTTTGTTGCCAGCAGGGCCAACCAACAGGACGTCCAAATCGTCGGGATATGAATGGTTCAAATTGACCAGCGACGCGGTTACTTTTCCGATCAATCCCGGCAGGTTTGACACCGTTATTGTCGAGGGAAATGGAGACGCGGCACCCACGTCCGGAATCACAATGGGCGCAGAATTGGTGAACCAAAAGGTCTTCGGAAGAATAAACGTGAAACTGACCGGCGGATGCACAAACGAGCCGTCCTGAAGTTGCAATGTCGCGGTGACGTTGCTGCCGCTTGATGGCGCAGTAAAGGAGAAGGTGCGTCCCACCGGCACTCCCGCCGCCGCAAGCACGCCGTAATTTTGAGGAGAACTGGGCGCACTGACTCCGCCCGTGGCAAGCAGCGTCACAATCAGGTTGGTCGTGTTCACATTGCCGGTGTTCTTCAACCGGAAATCCACCGTGACCCGCTCCCCGAAATCAACCGCGCCGTTTGCCGGAGAAACACTTTCCGCAGTCAGCGTAACACCGGCCCCCTCAATCATCACAAATGGGCCGCTGACGGTGGTCTGTTCGACCGCCGTGTTGTTGGCCAAATCCGGATCCGCCTGATTTGATGTAGCGGTTGCGGTGTTTACGATGGTTCCATCGGTTGGCGGCATCACTACAAGCGTGAGGCTTCCGCCGGTTCCAAAATTCAAGTTGCCGATATTCCAAGTCACAATGTTATTTGACCGGGATACCGAGCCGATTGATGCCGACGAGGAAATAAAGGCCACACTCGCGGGGAGGGTGTCCACGACGACCACATTGGTGGCCACACTAGGGCCGTTGTTGGTTACTGTAATGACGTAGGTCACGTTGCTTCCGGTCACCACCGGGTCAGGAAAGTCGCTCATGCGCAACACAAGGTCTGCGGCAGGCGTCACGGTCGTAACCGCGGAAGCATTGTTATTCGAGGCAATTGGATCCACCTGCAAGGCGGACACCCGGGCAGTTGCCGTAAAGCTCCCATTTTGAGTCGGGCGCACACGGACAGTAATTGTCGCGCTGGCGCCATTCGCCAATGTGCCGACTGAGCAGATGATGTTTCCGTTGTTCGCGTTGGAGCAGGTTCCCTGCGTTGAGGTGGCGGACAAGAACGCAAAGGACGCGGGCAGCGTATTAGTCACGGTCACTTGATTGGCGGTCGAAGGCCCTTTGTTGGTGACCGAAATGGTATAGGTCAATGTTCCTCCCACCAGAACCGGATCCGGAGCGTCCGCCAATGAAATAGCCAGGTCCGCCAGCGGCTTGTTGACGCGGGTGCCCAAAGTTACCGTGTTGTTGGACGGATCGAAATCCGTTTCGCTGGAAACCACATTCGCCGTTGAAAAAATGGTCCCGTCCGCTGTCGGGATGGCGATAACACTAATCGTGGCCACGCTTCGTGCGCTCATGTTCCCCAGATTGCAGGTTACCACCCCGCCCGCTTGAGACACGGTGCCCTGCGACGAGGAACCAGAAACATAAACCAGGCTGCCGTCCAAGGTTTGGTTCACCACGACGCCCTTGGCTGTGTTTGGCCCGTTGTTGGTGACGGTAATCGTGTAAACGAGATTGCTGCCAATCACAACCGGGTCCGGATTCGCTCTCATTCCAATTGCCAAGTCCGCTCCCGGGCATTCGCCTCCCCCATCGGTACAACTGGATGGCACCAAGGTCAGGGACCAGCAACGCAATGAGCCGGTATCAATCGCGATCACGTCAGATATCTGCAACTGCCACGTGCCATTGACAGCGCTCCCAGATTTTCCATTCAGCACAGCAAGACTTTGCTGAGGGCGGAAAGAGCCGATGAATGGCGCCACACCTGTCGTGACCGAACCGGCGGCGGCATCATCGAAAGTGGTTCTCTGCGCATCGGTGCAACCGATGCCGTAGTTGTCGCCCGAACCGCCGTTATTTTGAGACAAGGTTATAGTGGTTCCATCCGGCGCCACCAGACGCATGACCAAATCGGCATCAAACGTGTGGTTCACATGAAGGGAAACAATCACCTTGCCGATGGCCGTGGTGATGTTGGAAACCACAACTGACGAACTGATGCCAGCGGGATTGTTGTCTGGAATGTCCGTCACGGTGTTGTTGTCGAAACGCCTGGGCGAACCCAACTGACCAGTGTTCAAGGTGAGAAAATTCGTCTTCGTTTCCTGATCGGATTTGATGACCAAAACCAGCCCAATCGGCGTGCCGCAGATGAATGTCGGAGCCGTGCTGATCTTGAAGGGCGTTGTGTTCGCGCCTGTGCTCCCGGAAGGAATATCCGCATAGGTTGAAACCGGCTGCGCGATGATGACATCAGGGGTCGTTGTGGAAAGACGCGCGCTGATGCCTGTCGCGGGAATGCCCCCCTGGTTGATCAACGTGATAGTCAGGTCATTGCACTCGTTGGGATCCACTCGTCCATTGTTGTTGCCGCCAGAAATGGCAAGGCTGGTCACAGAAAGCCCAGGCAGTTCGTAGGATTCCACCACGCCGGTAGTCGTGGAACTGGGCGGCGCGCTGGCATTGGCTCCCATGCCGCGCTTGGCAAACCCGGCCCATATTTCGTTCAGATTGGCCCCGCCGTTGTTGACCAAATCCGCCTGAAGGATGCCGTCCCGGGCCTGAATGAACGTCGGATTGGCCGGAGAAAGCCCCATGCCATCGGTCACCAACTGCAATACCAGTTGATTGCCCACCGCGTGCCCATATTTGTTGATCAGGTTGGCGCGCACTTCCCAAAGCATGGAACACCACACTTCCCCCTGATTATGAAACTGAGAGGATTCATTTGGATCAAACGGCCCATGAATTGGATTGCGAGGGATACCTTGATGATCACTTGCCTGTGTGGGGTCAATATCCTTGTAGGTTAGCGGGCTGCGCGACAGGTCAGTCGAGTAGGGATAACGGCGGATGCCAAAATAATAATTTTGCGTCAACCCTGCCAACCGAAATCCCGCATAACCGGCAATCGGATAATTACCATTTACGTCATCCGATGGGTCGCTCAACAAGGATAACGCATAAAAATCGGACCAGCCCTCGCCCATGCCGCGTGATTGCATGGCACTGATTCCTGCTCCCCCGCCAACCCTGCGGTTGCTCAGACCATGCACATACTCATGAATGATCACCTCATTGTCAAAGTCGCCATCCCGGTCCGGTGTCGGGCCCGACCAAGTGTACATCTGCATCCGGGGCGAAAATCCATCCGGTGGAGTCGCCATATTGGCGTTGTTGACATGAAACGGATCATTCAAGGACAAGCCATCCTGGGCGTCAGCCAAAACCGGGTCGTTGCCCAACCCGCCTCGCCCAAAATTATTGACCTGAAAATTCCCCGCCGCTTCGGTGAATCCCAAGTGGTATAATTTGTCGTGAATCCAGTTGTTCCAATAGAACAGGTTGACCACAGCGGCCTCACCGTAGGTTGTGGGCTCCTGCGTTAAATCCACAGGGAAATTAAATACTCGGCTGGGATTGCCCTGAGGGCGAGGCAAATCGGGTTGGTCGTCATCGTTCCGGTCCAAATGGGCCAGGACATTGTTCCCCTTTGTTTCGTTATCGCCGTCGTTGATCCACCCGTCCGGCGAGGCAATCACTGATACCGCATTAGTCGTCACCAAGACACGAGGAATCAAGGGCGGCTGCACGGCGGATGGCGCGGAATGACCTGGAGAAAAAGGAGAAGGGCTGTCACTGGTGTATACATTGTAGGTGGCGTCGCTGATGTGTTCGGTCAGTCCCCGGCGATACAACGGCTCGCCCGTCTGCGCATCCACCAGAACCTGATACATTTCATCACGGCTTTTGCTTGTAAAAATCACTTCCCATGAGAGGCGCATCTCGGAAGAGTCTAGGGCGA
>CALJZV010000203.1 GCA_937983475.1 uncultured Verrucomicrobiales bacterium | reverse complement strand
CTCGTCACTTGCCGCGTGGCTCAGGGCCTTGCCGGGGATGGGCTGCGGAAAACTGTCGCGCGGTTTCCAGTGCAACCGCACGTAGGCATCGCCCTGCTCGGGGCTGGTGAAGGTGGCCACCAGCACGTTGGTCGCGCCTTTGCCCAGGCGGACAGTTTTGCTGAGTTCGGTGGCGCCGCTTGCGGCGGAAGCCTCAAGGACGACCGTGCCGTTGATCTCCAGCTTCAAGGCGCCGTTCAGTTCTGCTTGGAAGGCATAATCACCGCGCAGGTCCACGCCGAGGAATCCGCGCCATTCAGCGGTGAATTTGCCCGGTTTGAGAAACGGCGTCGCCGCCTGGCCAACCGGAACAAACAGCGCCACGTTAGCGGCGCTGGCCACGTCCTTTGCGCTGTTGCTTTGTGAGAAATGAACCGCCAGCCCCGGCGCGGCGGCGCCCTGGCCTAATGCAAGTCCCGCCGAGGCGATGGCGCAAATCATCAGCGCCAGTTTATTTTTCCATTGGTCAAATGAACGGCGCGGCATGGCGGGTCGCTGAATTGGATTTCAACCGGCGCGGCTGGCTTATGGAACCACATTGATGGTGTGCTGGATATACTGGCGGATTTCCGTGCCATCCCTGGCCTTGATGTCGAACTGGATGCTCTGTTGCATCACTGGCTTCAAATCGGCGATTTCAAGGATGACCGTGCGCCCGTCGGCGGACAGCTTGGCATCCTGGATTTCCACGTCGTCGCGGCCCTCCTTGGTCGGGTCGGCAAGGGAAAGTTCCGGCGAGCCGTATTTCTCGCTGCGATCGTAATTCCAGCGCTTGACGCTGTAGCTCTCGGGATCGGCGGCGTATTCGCGGTCCAGCGGCTGGGTGAAGGTAAGCCGCACCTGGCCTTTGCGAATTTCCAGTTGAGAAACCGAATAAACCGGCTGGCCGGTGTAGCGCACGCGGTCGAACCCGGCGAGCTTGGCCGCGCTCGTTTGCCAGCCTTGCAGGCCGCAGATGTAAAGCTGGCCGTCGGCGGGATTGAACCTGCCGCGCATGGCCGACGAGGTGAACTTGAGCGGGAACTTCACCACGCCGCCCTGCATTTGCCCGTAGATGCGCTCCTTCATCACAAGATAAAGCGCCGATTTGCCATAGGATAAATGAAGCAGTTCGCCTGAGAACGGCCCCCATTTGTCGCTGGTGACCCAGACCTGCCCTCCGCCGGAGTTATCAATGTCCTTCTTGGACATCCAGCAGAGCGGTTGCTTGAACGCCGGGATGGGTTTCCTGTGCGCCAGGTCCTCGACGCCGTAAAAGCCGCCGGGCTCAACCCAGTTCAGCGGGCAGGTTGGCATCCAGGTGCCCTCGTTGTCGCCGGTGGTGAGCTCGCCATTGGGGCCGATTCCCATGCCGTTGGGCGCGCGGAAGCCTGTGGCCACGACTTCAAACTTTTTGCCGTCGGGCGAAATCTTCACCATCGCTCCGGCATGCGCGCTGATGCTGCCAAAGTTGTCGCCGCCAAAGCCGCGTCCGCCGCCGCGCACCGGGCCGGCCTTGGCGGTGTAAAAGTTTCCTTCCGCATCGGTTTGAAGATCAAAGACAAACTCGTGGAAGCCGGGTGACGAGGTGATCTGGTTGTTGAAGTTCTCGTAGAAGTCCGCCTCGCCGTCGTTGTTGAAATCGTGGTACCGGGTAATCTGGTCGCGACCGGAGGTGTAAATGACGTCATTGACAATCTTCAGGCCGAGCGTCTCGAAGCCTCCGGAGGCAAAGCGCTTCCACTTGAGCTTTTCCAGTTTGTCGTCAATGCCAGAAACTATGTAGATGTCGCCGTCCCACGTGGAGATGGCCGCGCGTTTGCCGTCGGAGAAGAAATCAAACCCGCCGGGCCGAATGCGGCGTTTCCAGACGTTGTCGCCCCAGTCCATGCGCTTGACTTTCTGCCCG
>CALJZV010000202.1 GCA_937983475.1 uncultured Verrucomicrobiales bacterium | reverse complement strand
AGCGCGCCAGTTCCTTCGGCTCCTTCGGGCTGGCCTCGAACAGCCCCAGCAGGCCGCCTTCGCCCAGCACAATCAGTTTGCCGTCGGCGAAAATCGCCGAGCCGCGTCCGTATTTGTCGGGCGTTTTGGTGCCGCGATGCCAGCGCTCATCGCGGTCCCACATCAGCTTGCCGGTGGCGAACTCCACGCAGCGGAAGCGCGCATCCGGCTCGTTGCGCCCGCTGAACGCGTAGAGGTGGCCGTCGCGAAGCACCGGGGTCGTCCAGTGAATTTCCAGCACAAGGTCCCTTTTAATTTCCTCAAACTTGCTGTCCTCCGGGCGCACCTTGAGCCAGACCGAGCCGCTCTTGTAGTAGGCGCTGGAAATAAACACCACATTGCCCGAAACAACCGGGTTGGCGGCGTTGACCGATTCCTCGACGCGGGCGCGAAACCAATAGCTGTCGAACACCTCGCCGGTTTTCGGGTCGAGCGCCACCAACCCTTGGCGCATCAGGCAGAACGCCATGCGTTTGCCGTTGACCGTGGCGAGCGTGGGCGTCGCGTAGCTGGCCTGCTTGTCGTAGGACTTCCATTGCACCGTGCGCTCGCCGGGCCAGCCGGTCATGGGAACGCCCGTCCAGTTCTTCTGGCCGACACTTTCCCACGCCACCGCGCCGGTTTCCGCGTCAAACGCGACCATGCCGGAGTTGGGCTGGCCGCCGACCATGACCAGCAGGAGGTTGCCCTCCAGCACCGGCGAGCTGCCGACACCGAAGAAGGCTTCGGGCACCTCCCATTTTTTGCCGGTGTGGACCTGCCACAATTGCTTGCCGGTTTTCAAATCCACGCAGGTGAGCATGCCCTCCGCGCCGAACGTGTAGCAACGGTTGGCGGTCAGGAGAGGCGAGCAGCGCGGGCCGTTGTTGTAGCCGTAGGGATCCTGGAAATGGCTCGGGTAGGCCAGGCGCCAGAGCGGTTTGCCGGAATCGGCCTCGAGGCATTCAATGACCTCCTCGTTGGCGACGCGGTGATGCAGCACCAGCCGGTTCCCGCGAATGGAGGGCGCGCTGTAGCCGGCGCCGACCTCCCGCGACCAGAGCAAGGGCGGCCCCTCGGTGGGCCATTTCTCCAACAGGCCGGTTTCCTGTGAAATGCCGTTGCGGTCCGGCCCGAGAAACTGCGGCCAGTCTGCGGCTTCAAGCTGAATGGCGCTCCACAGCAACAGGCCGCAGGCAAGCAGGCGTTGGCGGTTCATGACGGAAAAGTGACCGGCAACGGGGCGTTTGGGCAACTGCAAACCGAGACGGCGCCCGTGATTCAGGGAACTTCTTCATTATGGGACGAGCACCGGCGAGTCCGCCGGACGCCGCTCCATCCATCGAAAGCGCACCGGCCGCTTCCGCCGATTCCTCTGGCGAGACGCCGGGAATGCGACCGGGACGGTCGCGCTCCCCAATTCCGTGCATCTACGTCCGATGGCCGGGGTGTGATTATTTCCGGGTGATACGATTCGATCGCCACCTCTCCCCGGCCCTCTCCTCCATTTTTATGGAGGAGAGGGTGGCCGAAGGCCCGGAGAGGAGGCCGCACCGGTTGCGGGGTTTGGCTGCGCAAACTCAGTTGCGAAGAAAATAAATCACCCGTTTCCAATCACACCCGATGGCCGATTGGCAGGCATTCCAACATTGACGACTCGGGGACCCTACTTACAATGTCGCGACATTTCATTGACCTATGGACAAATTGAAGACTTCAGCCGCCAAGAACATCACCTCGATGCTCCACGAAGACCGCGTTTTTCCGCCGTCCAAGGAGTTCTCCAAGCAGGCGCACATCAAGTCGCTGGCCGAGTACCGCAAGCTTTACAATGAATCGGTGAAGTCGCCGGAGAAATTCTGGGCCAAGCAGGCCAAGAACGAGCTGGTCTGGTTCAAACCGTGGAGCAGGGTGCTGCAATGGAAGGCGCCCAACGCCAAGTGGTTTGTTGGCGGCAACATCAATGTCAGCCACGACTGCGTCGACAAAGTGCTACGCATGCTCACAGCCAACAAGACCGAGCTGATCGGGGAAGGCGAACCGGCAGCGCCCGGCAAGGTGGGAGAGGAACGCACGCTCACCTACAAGCAACTGCACCATGAGGTCTGCCTGTTCGCCAATGTGCTCAAGCGCAACGGAATCAAGAAGGGCGACCGCGTCATCATTTACCTGCCGATGGTGCCCGAAGCGGCGGTGGCCATGCTGGCTTGCGCGCGCATTGGCGCCATTCACTCGGTGGTGTTCGGCGGCTTCAGCGCGCAATCGGTGGCCGACCGCATCCAGGATTGCCAGGCCAAAATGGTAATCACCTCCGACGGCGGTTTTCGTCGCGGCAGCATTGTTCCGTTGAAGAAAAACGTGGACGACGCGCTGCTGATCAAGGACGCGGGGAAACAACTGCTCGCCAAGACCATTGAGCGCGTCATCGTGCTCAAGCGCTCAGGAAATGAAGTGGCCATGCAGTCCGGCCGCGACGTCTGGTGGCACGATGAAATCGCGCAGGTGGACGCCCATTGTCCCGCCGAGAAAATGGACAGCGAGGCCGGGCTGTTCATTCTTTACACCAGCGGTTCAACCGGAAAGCCCAAGGGCATTTATCACACCACCGCCGGTTATTTGCTCGGCGCGAAACTGACCAGCAAATATGTCTTCGATCTCAAGGACACCGATGTCTATTGGTGCACCGCCGACGTGGGCTGGGTGACCGGCCACAGCTACGTGGTGTACGGCCCGCTGGCCAACGGCGCCACGAGCCTGATGTACGAGGGCGCGCCCAACTGGCCGGAACCGGACCGCTTCTGGCGCATTGTGGCCAAATACGGCGTGACGGTGCTGTACACCGCGCCGACGGCCATCCGCGCTTTCATGAAATGGGGCGATGAATGGCCCAAGAAGCATGATTTGAGTTCCCTGCGGCTGCTGGGTTCGGTGGGCGAGCCGATCAACCCCGAAGCCTGGATGTGGTACCACAACGTCATTGGCGGCAAGCGCTGCCCGATTGTGGACACCTGG
>CALJZV010000201.1 GCA_937983475.1 uncultured Verrucomicrobiales bacterium | reverse complement strand
GGCCGGGAGAGGAGGCCGCACCGGTTGCGGGGTTTGGCTGCGCAAACTCATTTGCCGAAAAAAGGATCATCCGCTTCCAATCGCGCCTGAATCCCAGGGCCATTTACATTTTTTCCCTGATTAAAGGCGCTTTCTCCGGTAATGATCCCCCAAGCCCGTCCAACCGATGAACCCTCCCGCGCATGACATTTGGCTGCTGGCGCGACTCGTTGCCGCCCTGCTGTTCATTTCGGTCGTCGAGACCATCGGAGCAGTCCAATCCCAGCCTGCCTATTCCGCGCGCCTTTGGCAGGCGTCCGACGGGCTGCCCAACGATTGGGTCAATTCCATTTGCCAGACCCAGGACGGTTACCTTTGGGTCGGAACCCAGGAGGGCCTGGCGAGATTTGACGGCCTTGGGTTCACGATATTTGACTCCAGCAACACGCCGGCATTGACGACGGCTACAATCACAACTCTGGCGGCGGGCAAGGACAATTCACTCTGGATTGGCACCAAAAACGGAGTAGTTCATTACCAGGACGGACGCTTCACGCGGTTTCCCACCGGTGAAGGCTGGGCCGGCCAGGTGGTTCGCGCGTTGCATTGCGCGCCGGACGGCACCGTGTGGATCGGCACGCTGTCAGGAATCTCCAGGCTTGCTGGCGGCCGAATCGAACCGCTGCACCAAGGCAACTCCACGCCCCGAATGGAGGTAAAAGCCATCTGCGGCGGCACTGACGGTCAAATATACTTTGGGACCCGGGATGAATTGAAAGCGTTTCGCGGCGGCATTCTGGAAAACTTCCGGGCCGAGGCGGCTCCGTTGACCGAGGTGCGGGCCATGCACTTGAGCCGCGCGGGAAAATTGTGGATTGGAACCCACCGCAGGCTGGTTCAACTGTTCCCCGAAAACCCCGCCTCCCTTCAGGCGCAGGCCGGACTGACTCACACCATCGTCACTGCGCTCCATGAGGATCGCCTGGGAAATCTCTGGATTGGAACCTACGGCGGGCTGAACCGATTGTCCGCCTCCGACGGGAGCCTTGTGGAAATTAAAAACGAGGGAGATTCCTTTGATCTCATCAACGCCATTTATGAAGACCGGGAGGGCAACATTTGGGTTGGTCTGCGGGACGGACTGGTTCGCCTGCGCTTCAAATCGTTCTCCACCTATACAAAGAAAGAAGGCCTCAACTACAACAATGTCGTGTCGGTTCTTGAAGACCAAACCGGCACATTGTGGGTGGGCACCTGGGGCGGTGGGCTCAACAGGTTTGCAAACGGGCGGTTCTCCGTTTTTCACCAACCGGGAAGTGAAATCATGATTCTCGGGCTTTGCCAGGACCGCACCGGCGCACTCTGGTTCAGCCGGGACTTGCCGGGGCTCCTGATGCGCGCCGAGGGCACAAACCTTGCGATATTTGGCCAGGCGCAGGGATTCAACAATGCGGGCAGGGTCATTCGCCAGACCCGATCGGGCGATTATTGGATCGGCGGGCGCAACGGGCTTTCCCATTTCGATGGCGAAACTTTCACGCTGTTCACCACCCAGGATGGCCTGGCGGGAAATGACATCCGCGACATTTGCGAAGACCGCGATGGCCGGCTTTGGATCGCCACCGGCAACGGGTTGAGCGTCCGCCGAGAAGATCGTTTTGTCAGCTTCACCCCAAAGGACGGGCAACCTGCCAGCACGGTTTACTGCATCTACGAAGACCACGCCGGCACTCTGTGGCTGGGAACAAAAAAAGGGCTGTTCACTTACAGTGGCGACCAGTTTGGCGCGATCACTTCGGAACAGGGGCTGCCCAGCGACACCGTGTTTGCCATTGTCGAGGACGACGACGGCCAATTCTGGATGAGCAGTCCTGCCGGAATATTTCAGGCATCCAAAAAGGAATTGAAAGCGGCAGCCGGCAATCCTGACGCTCGTGTCGCCTGCACGGCCTATGACGAACAGGACGGATTGGCCACCACCCATTGCAGCTATGTCGCCCAGCCTTCGGCCTGGAAAACCCGGGACGGACGAATCTGGTTCGCCACAACCAAGGGGCTCTCGGCCATCCATCCGGCTCAAGCGCCAACAGTCCGCTCTCTGCCGCCGCCGGTGGTCATCGAGCGGGTCATTGCGAACAGGCAACCTGTTACAACATTCAACCGTTACACCGTGAAATTGGCCGGCGAACATCCCGTCTCCACGAAACAACCATTCAACGATTTGACGATTCAACCGGGAAAAGGGGAATTGGAGTTTCACTTCACCGCCCTGAGCTTTCGCGCCCCCGAAAAAACCCGCTTCAATTACAAACTTGATGGCGTGGATTCCGATTGGGTGGACGCCGGAACCAGCCGCGTTGCCTACTATCCTAATGTGGCTCCAGGCCATTATCGCTTTCTTGTCGTCGCCCGCAGCAATGACGGCGCACGGAACGAAACCGGCGCCTCCCTGGCCTTGATCATCAAGCCTCACTTCTGGCAGACCCCATGGTTCGGCGCGCTGATGGTTTTGGCCACCATGGGCCTGGCGGCCTCGATCACCCGGCACTGCACCTAGAAAACATCGCAGCCCAAGTTGTCGCGATTGGAACAACAGCACGCCATCGACAGGGAACGCGCCCGCATCGCCCAGGACATGCACGATGACCTGGGGACCCGGTTGACCGAAATCATGTTGACTTCGCACCGGGCCAAAAACAGCAAGGACAGCGACTCGGAACGGAAGCGGCACCTGGACAGGATCACCGAAGTTTCCCGCGAACTGGTGGACAACCTCGACGCCATCGTCTGGGCGGTCAACCCCAGGAACGATTCACTCGACAAGCTCGTACTCTACATTTCGGAATTCGCCGGGCCATTTCTGGAGGCCGCATCCATCCGCTACCGGCTGATTGCGCCCAATCCCATGCCCGAATGCGCCCTGTCATCGGAAGCCAGGCACAACCTGTTTCTGGTCGTCAAGGAGGCGTTGAACAATGCCGCAAAACATTCGGGAGCGACGGAGATTCGTATTGTCGTAGGCGTGAACGACCAAACATTGTCCCTTTCAATTGAGGATAATGGAACTGGTTTTACTGAAGCGTCCCACCAATCCGGCAACGGCCTGGCCAACATGAAAAAGCGCGTTGAAACCGTTGGCGGCGTTTTCCATCTCCAAAGCCGGCCAGCCCAGGGAACCCGAATTCAATTGAGCCTCCCCCTGAGCAGGTGAACCGATCACCAGCGCATCACGGCAACTCAGCCCCATCGCCGTTGGCCGGGGTCTTCGACTCGCCGGGTTCCGCCGACAGCACGGGATCATTCTCGTCATCCTTTTCCTCGTCGGCAGCGGCGGTGTCGTCCTCCTTCTTCTCGGCCATCAGCTCGGAGCGGCTCTTGAGCAGCGATTCAAGGGTCCAGCGCGGCACCAGGTAGGTCCACTTGGACAGCGCCTGTTCCTTTTGAAGCTTCTCGGCCAATTTGTCGTTCTTCTCCTTGAATTCCTTATCGAGCTTCTCCCTGTCCTCGGGCTTCTCGTCCGCGCCGGGCTTGCGTTCCTTGGGAATATCCGCCGTCACCGCCACGGTCGTGTGCAGGGTTTCATCCGGCCCTTTGCCGCCGACCTGAAGCGTGTAGGTGAACCCTTCGAGAGTTTCAATCGTGACGGTTGTGGGCTTGTCGAGGCCGGTTTCCTCGGCGCTTTTGCCCACGACCACATCGTTGAAGCTGGGATAGCTCAGCGCGCTGGCCAGGCCCGACGCCTTGCCGTTGTCGAGCTTCTCCTCGGGCGTCGCGTCGACCAACTGCCATTCAGCCGTTTCATTTTCCCGAAAGATTTTGAAGGAATTGGTCGCCTCAGGCGCCTTCACGGCGATGGATTTTGGCTTTTCCACCTTGAAGAAATCGCGGTTCAGCCATTGCTCCGGCTTGGGATCGGCCTGGGACAACGGATCGAGCACCACGGAAACCGCGCCCTCATTGCCCGCCATCACGTAGCGTCCATTGGGAAAGCCCCCATCGTCGCCAAAAGGTGATGGCCGGTCCGACTTCTTCATGTGCTTGGCGCCGACGCGAAGGGAAGCCAGGATTTTGCCGGCGGCGTCCTTGAATTCAACCACCGTGGCGGAATTGGCCTGGCCCGGCGCGGCCAACTCAAGCCGCCCCAGTTGCGACGGGCCGACCTGTAAAGTCTGCACCACTTTCAGGTCGTCCAGCTTACGGACAAATTCGCTGATCTGCTCGAAATTGGCCGGGTATTGGCCGCGCTCGCGAACAGTCCAGACATTGTCCTGCTTGACGATGTTGGCCTCGCGATCGTCCTTGCGGATGGCGATGTGCGCGACGTCGTTGATGTTGAATTCCCCAAGCAGCGGTTGCCCGGCTTTGGAGGCGCCTTGATAGGAGTCGGCGTTGCGCTTGTAGAGAAATAAACCGATGCCGCCGATCACCGCGGCAACGACCAGTAGGGTGATGAATTGATTGCGATTCATTTGGCTGCGACACGTTTGCGTTTCCAGACGGCGAGAACCACCCCGGACAAGGCCACCACCAACGGCATGATGAGGATGTTGGCCCACTTGAGCCGGGTTTCCAGTGAATCAATTTCCCGCCGGAAATTCTTGCGCACTTCCTTGAGCTTCTTGTTGGTTTCCGCCTCGAGCTTGCGCATGTTCTCCAGTTCCCGCTGCTGCTCAGGCGACAAAATGAACCGCTGCTCGCTCGACTTGGCCCGCTGAAGCTCGTTGATCTTCTGCTGCGCTTCCTGGGCGCGCTCCTCGAGCTGGCGAATCTGGTCGCGGAACTTCGCCTGCGCCTCGGTCTCCATTTTCTTCACGACCGTGAAGGGCCGGTTGCGCGTGGCGCGGCTGCGCACGGCGATCAGGTTGCTGTCGCCGCTCATTTGCTCGGTGGCGCCCAGCACAAAATCCAGGTTGTTGTTCATCGGCTGGACAATTTTCATCCCGAACAGGTCCTGCACGCGGACCGACACCACGTCATTGAGCAGGTCCGCGTCGCCGACAAGAATGACGGAGTTCTCGCCCTTCGATTCCTTCAATGCGCTGCTGGGCCCCGAACTCTCCTCGTCAGGTTTCTCGTCCTCGCCCGGCTTGGGTTTGCCGTAGGGAAACGCCGATTTGAATTTGCCGGTGAGGCGGAGAGCGATGTCGAAACTCTTGTTTTCGGACTTAAAGTCGCGCACCAGCCCGTCGCCCGCCATGGCCGCGATGAACGAGTCGGCCAGCATGGCGTTTTGCGTGGACTTGATGAGGGCCGTCTTCTTCAAGCCTTCGGCTGGCGTGCCGGTGAACGCGCCCGCAAATGGCAACAACATGGTTTCAATCTGGCCGGTCACGATGTCATCGCTGGCAATGCCTTCAGGCGTCATGGACAGCACCGCGGGCGCATCGGCCACGCGTCCATCGGGCTGCCGGGTCTTGCTGGCCAGCGTCATGTCGGCAATCACCTTTGCGGTGTCAAATTCCAGCCCCCAGGCTTTAAGAATTTTGTCCAGGTTCGAGCTGCTGGGACCGCCGCCCATCATCGGGTTCTGCCGCTGGTCGTCGAAGTAACAGTTGGGATCCAGGAACGCGATCAGCTTGCCGCCGCGCATGACAAACTGGTCAATGGCGTATTGCGACACATCACCGATTTCCTTGGGATGAACGACAATCAGCACGTTGATGTCGTCATCAATCTTGTCCACGGTCATGAGCACCTGCTTGACGGTGAAGTCGCGCTTCAATTCGCTGACAAACACCCACGGGTCGCGCGGTTGCTGGCCCATCTGGCGCATCATGGGCGGTTGGCCGAAAATCTGTAGAGGCGTCATGATGCCGATCACCGGTTTCTGCGGCGTCATCACGCGGCTGATGGCGCGGGAAATGTCGTACTCCAGCAAGCGCTCGCGATCCATAGAAAGGAAGGGCATGGCCTCCTTTTCATTGAGCATGGCCACGGCCAGGCCCAGGTATATTTTCTCACCACTCGGGAGCGGACGCCCTTCGATGCCGTCCAGTTGCGCCGAGTCCTCGGCGTCGGAATCGGGTTGCGGATCGTATTTCTCAACCTGGATCATGCCGCGCCCGGCCTGCCTGTATTCATCAAGCAGGTCCTCGACCTGCTGCGCGTAGGTCTTGAACGGCACGGGCATCGTGTTGTCCCGCGTGCAGTAAAATCGCAGGACAACCGGCGTATCGAGCTTGGCGAGAATGGCCTTGGTGCCCTCGGAAAGGGTGTAGGCCTTCTCGTCGGTCAGGTCCACCCGGACCTTGGCGCGGGCGAAGATAAAGTTCGCCGCGACAATCAGCAGGAAAACCGCGGCCACGCCAACGGTGGAATAGAACAGGGTTTCGTATTGGTTTTTCTTCATCGCAACTCCTCGAAGTTGAAAGTTATCCAGCCCGGTGGCTGCGCAGAATCACGCCGGTGGTGAACAGCGAGAACACCATCACCGACACAAAGAACAGAATGTTGCGCGAGTCGAGCACACCGTTCTGCAGGCTGTCGAAATGGGTCATCACGCTGAACGACGAAATCAGGTTGACCAGCCAGGGCGAGGCCCATTGCACCAGCATGTTGGTCACCGGCGCAAACCCGGCCAGAATCAGGAACAGGCAGGCCACCACCGAAAGGATGAAGCTCACCACCTGGTTGCGAGTGATCGCCGACGTGATGCAGCTCAGCGCCAGATAAGCCCCGGCCATCAGGAAACTGCCGACGTAAGCGCAGAAAATGACGCCGTTGTCGGGGTTGCCCAGGTAATTCACCGTAAGGACCAGCGGGAAGGTCAGCACCAGCGCCAGCAGCAAAAACAGCCAGGAGGCCAGAAACTTCCCGACAATCGCCTGCCACGCCGTCACGGGCATCGTCAGCAGCAGCTCAATGGTGCCCAGGCGCCGCTCCTCCGACCACAGGCGCATGCCGACGGCCGGCACCAGAAACAAATACAACCATGGATGCCACAGGAAAAATGAGCGCAAGGACGCCTGTCCCTGCTCGAAAAAGCCGCCGACCATGAAGGTGAAAAACCCGGCCAGCAGCAGAAAAATGACGATAAACACATACGCCACGGGCGAGGCGAAATAGCCTTTCAGTTCCCGCTTGGCGATGGTCCAGATGTTGGCAACTGCAGTCTGCATTATTTGCGTTCCTCCGTTACGGTTTCAGGCAGCGTGATGCTGCGGAATACTTCATCCAAACGTCCCTCCTCGGTGTGCAATTCCTCAATGCGCCATTGCTCGCGCGAGGCCAGATCCGCCACATTGCGGGCCAGCTCGCCATTAACGCTGTCGGGCCTGGGAAACACGCGCACCACCACGCGCGAGCCCTCCTCGCGCAGCACCGAGGCCTTCTTGGCGTTGGCAATGAGCCCGAGCTTTTGAGTAGCCTCCGACGCGGCGACGCCGTTGACCACCAGGCTGACCGCGCCCGCCATGTCGGATTTCTGCTTGAGCTGGGCTGGTGTGCCGTTGGCGACGATTTGTCCCCGGTCAATAATGATGGCCCGGGAGCAGACCGCCTCCACCTCCTCGAGGATGTGCGTGGAAAAGATGATCGCCTTCTTCTCGCCCATGCGCCGGATCAATGTCCGCACCTCGTGTTTCTGGTTGGGGTCCAGGCCGTCGGTCGGCTCGTCGAGAATCAAAATGTCCGGGTCGTGGATAATGGATTGCGCAAAGCAGGTGCGATGGCGGTAGCCTTTGGAAAGGGTGTCGATGTTCTGGTAAAGCACATTTTCCAGGAAGCACATTTCCACCGCGCGGTGAACCGCCCGTTTTTTGGCATCGCCGCGCAGACCGCGCATTTCGGCGGCAAAGTCCAGAAATCCATGCACCGTCATGTCGCCATACAGGGGGGCGTTTTCGGGCAGGTAACCGATGAGGCGCTTGGCGGGGATGGGATTGGCCACCATGTCGTAACCGCCGACGGTCACCTTGCCGCTGGTGGGCGGAATAAACCCGGTGATCATCCGCATCGAAGTGGATTTGCCCGCGCCGTTGGGGCCGAGGAAGCCCAGCACTTCGCCCCTCTCCACGGAAAATGAAACTCCGTTTACGGCGACTTTCGGGCCGAAAGTCTTGGTCAGCTTTTCTACTTTTATCATTTCTGTCTCCAATTTTGGCGGCGGCTGCCGCCTCAGTCGCTGTGGACGTCCGTTATGTTTTAATTAACAAACTGAGCAAATGTTATTGGAACGCCGTATTATTTACTACGGCTGTCAAGCCCATTACCCAGTTGGACAATTCGCTCGTAAAATGTTCAAAAAAAATTAAACGTCCCTCCGTCCGGCCATGGCCGGCCATTTTACCCATGACTAACAGACTCTCCACCTCCTGCGCCGGATTCAATTCCGCCGGCTGGTTTTTCCGGCTCCTGCCGCTGCTGGTGCTGCTGGCGCTCACCGGTTGCGCCAGCCCGGACCTGTTTGGGCCGGTTAATCTCCAGGAGCCTGGCTGGCGCCTCCAACGCGGCCAAGCGGTCTGGAAACCCGATTCCAAGGCCCCGGAAATTGCCGGAGAAATGCTGCTGGCGCAACATTCTTCTGGCCGGGCGCTGCTTCAATTCACCAAAACCCCCTTCCCGCTGGTCACCGCCCAAGTGGCTCCCAGCGCGTGGCAAATCGAGTTTCCCACCCGCTCCAAGCGGTTCTCAGGAAACGTCCCGCCGCCGGACCGATTCGGCTGGCTCCACTTGCTCAACGCCTTCAACGGTGTTGCTCCGCAGCCTCCCTGGACCTTCCAAAGCCAGGAGGAGGATTATAACTGGCGCATGGAAAATCAAAAAACCGGCGAATCGATGGAGGGTTTTCTCAATCCATGAAGCGGCGTCGGCTTTGGCTATGGCTGTTGCTGCTGGTGCCGGTTGCCCTCGGCATCGCACGGCTGCGCCTGGATGTCGAGGTGCTCAACCTCCTGCCTGCGGAGTCGCCGGTGGTACGTGGCCTGAGCCTTTACCAAAAACATTTTTCCAACGGGCGCGAACTTTGGATCACGCTCAAGTCAACTGACGCCGACCTCACCGAGCATGCCGCCCGCCAAATTGCCTCGGGCTTGCGCGCCGCGTCCAATCTCACCTCGCGCGTCACCTGGCAGGCCCCCTGGCTGGAGCACCCGGGCCAGGGCGCCGAACTGGTCGCCTACCTTTGGCTCAACCAGCCGCCTGAGCGCTTTGCCGAACTGGCCGCCCGCCTGAGGGAACCCCGGTTGAGCCTCACGCTGGCCGAAACTCGTGACCGACTGGCCACCTCGCTGTCTCCCGAGGAAATCGCGCGCCGCAGCTATGATCCCTTGAATCTCATCCAACTGCCCGCCGAAGCCTCCGAGGAAATCCTTGCGGCGGGAAGCGGCCAGGATTTTTTCGCCTCGCCTGATGGCACTTTCCGCATCCTGTTCGTCGAGGCCAGCCGCGATCTGGGCAACTACCGGGACGCGCGCCAATGGCTGAAGGATATCCAAGCCGCCGTTCAGCAAATTCTCACCCGCGAGGAACTGGGGGTTGCGGTGAATTATACCGGCAGACCGGCGTTCGTCTCGGAAATCGCCACCGGCATGGAACAGGACATGACCCGCTCGGTCGTCGGCATCATGGGCATCATCGCGGTGCTGTTCTGGTGGGCGCACCGGCGGTTCCGTCCCCTGCTCTGGCTGCTGGCGCTTCTGGTGGCGATTCTGGCCTGCACCACAGCAGTGGGCGGATTGATCTTCGGCTCGCTGAACGTCGTCAGCCTCGGCTTTGCGGCCATCCTGCTCGGGTTGGCGGCGGACTACGGCATGGTGCTTTACCAGGAAGCCCGCGCCACGCCGCAGATTCCGTTGAGGGATATTCGCCGCGCGGTGGCCCCGAGCATTCTCTGGGCGTCCGTCACCACAGCCGGCGCGTTTTTCACGCTGAATCTCGGCGGGCTTCCGGGCCTGTCGCAACTGGGCACGCTGGTGGCCCTGGGCATTTTGATCGCCGCCGTCATCATGCTCGCGGCCTACTTGAAACCCTTGGAAAACCTCCGCACACCTCGCTGGAGCTTTGGAGAAAATAAAACCGCGCCGTCACGCGAATCCATTCGCTCGCGATCTTTTAATTTGCCC
>CALJZV010000200.1 GCA_937983475.1 uncultured Verrucomicrobiales bacterium | reverse complement strand
CGCCCCCCTGATCTGCTCTTTCTTCCTTGCCCGCTTATTTCTGAACTACAACATTTCCAAGCGCGCCGCCGCGTTGACGCCGTCCATCACATTGGCCATTGATTCCAAGGCCAAGCAAATGAAAGCCGAGGGGATCGACGTGGTTGGCTTTGGCGTCGGCGAACCGGATTTCGACACGCCGCAGCATATCAAGGACGCGGCTATCAAGGCGTTGAACGATGGCTTCACCAAATACACACCCAGCAGCGGCATTCCGGAATTGCGGCAGGCCGCGGCGGACAAGTTCAAGCGCGAAAACAACCTTTCCTACAAGCCGTCGCAAATCATCATTTCCTGCGGAGGAAAACATTCCTGCTTCAATGTCATCGCCGCCACCTGCGAACCGGGCGATGAGGTTATTATCCCCGCGCCTTACTGGCTGAGTTACCCGGAGATGGTGAAACTCGCCGAGGCCACGCCGGTCGTCCTGGAGACCAGCGACAGGACCGAGTTCAAGGTCACGCCCGAGCAGTTGCGCAACGCCATTACGCCTCGCACTCGTTTATTTATCCTTAACTCGCCCAGCAATCCGACCGGCTCCGTTTACACCCCGGAGGAAATTAAAACCCTAGGCGACATTTGCGTGGAAAAGGGTGTGCTCATCATGAGTGACGAAATTTATGAACACCTTTTATACGATGACGCCAAGCACACCAGTGTCGCGAGCTTTTCGCAGAAACACTTTGAGCACACCATTGTTGTCCACGGGCTGGCAAAGGCGTGGTCCATGACTGGATGGCGCATCGGCATCACCGCCGCTCCCGAGCCGATTGCCAAGGCGATTGACGCCATCCAAAGCCACAGCACCAGCAACCCAACGTCCTTTGCGCAAAAAGGCGCGGTTGCCGCTCTGAACGGGCCGCAGGACCATCTCAAGCCGTGGCTGGCTGAATTCGCCAAGCGCCGCGCCTATGCTTATGACAAATTAAACAGCATGCCCGGCGTTTCCTGCGTCAACTCCAAGGGGGCGTTTTACCTTTTCCCCAACATTTCGAAAACCGGCCTCAAGTCCATGGACTTTTGCGCCAAACTGCTGGAGCGGGAAAAAGTCGCTGCCGTGCCAGGCATCGCGTTCGGAGCGGATGATTATATCCGCATCAGCTACGCCACAAGCATGGCCAATCTTCAAAAGGGCCTGGAGCGCATTGAGAATTTCGTCAAGGGTCTGTAAGTCTCGCTGCGCTCAAGCGCTTCATTTTCTCGAAACCTCCGCAAGTCTCACTACGTCCGAGTGAGGACTTGTTCGTCATCGCTTCTTCAAATTAAATAGAACCCGGAGGCGCGGCGTCCAACACCCCGTTGAAACCAAAGCGATGCATTTATTTAAGTTTGCGACCGACTACTGAACGCGCGGCGGATAAGCCTTTACTTCGACCGCTTGGCATTCTCCCCTTGAACCTTTTTCCTTCGCACCCCGCATGGCCCTCCGGTCGCTGATTGTCTTGATGCTTTGCCTGTTTCTGGCCGCCTGCACGACCAAACACTACCGCAAGTCTGCGGACAAGGAGGTCGCCAAGGCCATCGCGCAGAAAACGCCGTTGGTGCCCAACATGGACACCAACTTCACCATTGAGGCATCAGGCGAAATTTCACTGGAGGGTTTGCCAGTATCCGACAAGGCACAGGAGTTTTTTGGTCCCGACAGCGAGATGGAGCGCGGCGCCAAAGTCATTTCATTGGAAAAGGCACTGGAACTGGCCGTCAATCACAGTCGGACCTATCAAAACCGCAAGGAACTGCTCTACTTGCAGGCGCTGAACCTGACCTTGGAGCGTCACCGGTTCACACCGATTTTTTCCGGCCGGGTCCGCACCCGCTACAACCGCAGCTCTACAGAAATTAAAAACGGCGTCAACCGGATCGTCGAGGAACGCCAGGTCACCGTCAGCGGCGACACCGGCCTAGACATTTTGATGCGTACCGGCACGCGGATCGCTGTGGATTTCAGCCAGGACTTTTTGCGGTTTGTCACAGGTGATTCCCGTGTGGCCACATCCTCGGCGCTGGCGGGCACATTGACGCAGCCATTGCTTCGCGGCGCGGGCTACAAAATCGCCAGTGAGAATCTCACTCAAGCGGAGCGCAACTTGCTTTATGCGTTGAGGGACTTTACCCGATTCAGGAAGGAGTTCTCCGTGGACATTGCGGCATCCTATTACAATGTGCTGCAAAATCGCGACGCGGTGCGCAACAGTTGGCGCGGTTTTCAAAACTTCAAGCAAAGTGTGGCCCGTGAGCACGCGTTTGCCGACGAAGGACTCCGTTCCCGGGCCTTTCTGGACCAGGTCAAACAGGCCGAGCTAAACACCGAAAGCCGCTGGATCAACGCGTTGCGGGTTTACCGGCAGAGTCTTGACCAATTCAAGGTGCAACTGGGTTTGCCCGCCAATGCGCACGTGGTCCTGGATGAAACCGAGTTGGACAAACTTGAAATCAATCACCCCTCACTTACTGCTGAGGAGGCGATCAAGGTGGCCCAAATCAGCCGCCTGGATTTGCACAACCAGCAGGACCAGTTCGAGGACGCCCAAAGGAAAATCAAAGTCGCCGCCAACGGCCTGCTGCCTCAGTTGGACCTGGTGGCCAGCGCCAGCACCGAGCGCCGCCCCGGCGAAGCCTTTCCCACTCCGGATTTTTCCCGGTATCGCTGGAGTGCGGGCTTGGATTTGGATTTGCCGCTGGACCGCAAATCCCAGCGCAACAGTTATCGCGCCAGCCTTATCGCCTTTGAGCGGGCCGGTCGGGAGCTTACTCTCGCCACAGATAACATCTGGCTGCAAATCAACGACGACATGCGCAAGCTCGAACAGTCTCGGCGCAATTACGAAATCAGCCTGATTGGCGTGCAAATCGCAGAGCGCCGCCTGGAGGAGCAACGTCTGCGCCAGGAACTGGGCCGCGGCACCGCGCGCGACCTGGTGGACGCGCAAAACGACCTGATTGATTCCCGCAACCAGCGCACCAGCGCACTCATCAGCCACACCATAGAAAGGCTGCGCTTTTGGCGGGACATGGGTATTCTCATGATCAAGGAAGACGGGCAATGGGAAGAAACATCCGAACCCAATGAAAAGTAAATTGCTTCAGCTTTACCGCCATCGCCATCGACGATTTGTCCTCGTTGGCGGGACCATTCTTTTGATTTGCCTGTGGTATTTCAAAGCTGGGAAGCCCGCTGTGAACGAAGTCACCTTCACCGCGCGCAAGGGCAACCTGTCCATCAGCGTCCTGGAAGGCGGCAGCGTCGAGGCGCTCGAGTCGCAGGAAATCCGCTCCGAGGTCAAAGGCAGCACCAAAATTTTAAAAATTATCGAGGAAGGCTATCAGGTGACCGATGAGGATGTGCAATCAGGCAAGGTGCTGGTGGAATTGGACAGTTCTGAACTGCGGCAGAAGCTGATCCAGGAGGAAATTCAATTCCAGTCATCGCTCGCGTCCTACGCAGAAGCCTCTCAGGGCTACGAAATTCAACTTGCCCAAAACATCAGCAGCATCAAGGCCGCGGAACAAAAGGCCCGGTTCGCCAAACTCGACCTGGAAAAATATCTGGGCGACAAGGCGTCAGTCGAAGTCATCCAGTTGCTAAGATTGGACACGCTTGAAACCGCGGCGATGGCCAGTTTAAGCGGAGGCGGAAGCATTGAGCAACAGATGCTATCGGCCATGCAAGGCAACAGCAATTGGATCGCCACCGGCGGGTCAGAGCTGGGCGGCAATGGGGAATCAACTGCTGGGACACCCGAAAACACGGACTCTGAAACATTCCAAGCCTCCCTGCCCCCGATTGATTTCAGCATTTACGCCAGTGCCGAAATGCTGGGCGACGGCGCGGCGATGCAGCAATTGCGCAAAATCCAGGACGAACTCCAGATCGCCAAGCAGCAACTGGGGTTGTCGGAAACCAAGCTCGCTGGCACCAGGCGGTTGTTTGAAAAAGGGTTCGCCACCAAGACCGAAATGGACACTGAGGAAATCAGCTTCAAGAACAATGATCTGAAGGTGCGCACAGCGGAGAGCGCCTACAAATCCTTCATCAAGTATGAGTTTCCAAAGCAGGCGCAGTAGTTTGTTTCCAAGTATGAGGAAGCGCTGCGCGGACTGACACGGGAGAAGAAGGAGGCCGTCTCCAAGCTGGCCCAAGCCAAGGCCCGGCTCAAAAACGCCGAGAGCCGCTACGCCATTGGTGCCGCCCAGCGAAAGGAGCTGCTGACCCAAATAGACAAATGCCTGATCAAGGCCCAAAAAACGGGCCTGGTCATCTATGGCGGCAGCACCACCGAAAGCTACGGCAACACCGAGCAAATCCGTGAAGGTGCCACCGTTCGCGAACGCCAGCCCATCATCACCATCCCAGACACCAAACAAATGGCGGTGCGCATTAAGATTCACGAAACCTATATCCAAAAAGTGGCCAAGGGCCAAAAGGCCACCATAGTAGTGGATGCCTTTCCTGAAAGAAAATTAAAGGGAGACGTCATCAAAGTCGCCATGTTGCCGGATTCGCAAAACCGTTGGGTCAATCCGGACCTCAAGGTTTACCAAACCACCGTCAGCATTGACGGTTCGCACACTTGGCTGAAACCGGGCATGAGCGCCAAGGTCGAAATTCTGGTCAAGCAATTGAAGGACGTGGTCTACGTCCCCGTTCAGGCGGTGACCGAAATCAACAAAAAGCAGTTCTGCAACGTCCTCAATGGCGACGTGGAAATGCGGGGGATCATTGCTGGCGATTTCAACGACCAATTCATCGAGATCAGGAGCGGGCTTAAGGAGGGGGAAAAAGTTCTCTTGCGCGCACCGGCAAGATCATATTCCGAGGACTCCACTAAGCGCGATGGGAAAAAGGATGCCAGCTCGAAAGATAAGCCCGCCCCAAATTCAAAAACCAATTCATCGACCAAACCGCGCGCCTGAAATTGAGCATGTCCAAGCCTTCGATTGTTCGTTTGGAAAACGTCCGAAAAACCTACCAGATGGGCTCTGTTCCCGTGGAGGTGCTTCGCGGCATTACCCTCGAAATCAACTCTGGGGAGTACGTGAGCATCATGGGGCCTTCGGGATGCGGCAAATCCACGATGCTGAACCTTTTGGGCTGTTTGGACCAACCCACGGCCGGAAGGTATTTGCTCGATGAAAAGGATGTTTCCACCTTGGACGATGATTCGCTTTCCACCATACGCGGCGCGAAGCTCGGGTTTATTTTTCAGTCCTACAACCTGATCCAGCAACTCACTGTTTTGGAGAACATTGAGGTGCCGCTCTACTATCAGGGGCGTCCGGAAGCCGAAAGCCGCGACATCGCCATGGAACTGGCCAAAATAGTCGGCTTGGAGCACCGGCTTCACCACAAGCCGCGCGAGCTTTCCGGCGGACAACAACAACGCGCCGGCATCGCCCGGTCCCTGGCGAATGATCCCTTGGTGCTCTTGGCGGACGAGCCCACAGGCAACCTGGACTCCTCTTCGGGCAACGACATTTTGAAAATTTTTGAAGACCTTCACCATCGGGGTAAAACCATCATCATGGTGACGCATGACCCCGGCATTGCGGAGTTGACCACCCGCACAATTCGGCTGCGCGACGGCCAAATCGAAAACGATGTCCGCCGATAGCCCAACCCAGCGCACTTGGTGGCGTGACCTGTATTATGGCACCCATCGGTTGAAACGAGCGTTTCGCCTGGCGATCAAAAGCTTGTGGCTGCACCGCCTCCGCTCCCTGCTGACCATGTTGGGCATTGTTTTCGGGGTCTGTTCGGTCATTGCCATGCTGGCGATCGGCGAGGGTGCCAGCTCCGAGGCGCAGGACCAGATTAAAATTCTTGGCAGCCAGAATATCATTTTGAAAAGCGTCAAGCCGCCCGAGGACCAGAAAGCCTCCAGTTCCCGGCAGAATTTCGTGCTGGACTACGGATTGACCCTCCTTGACTTGGAACGAATACGAGCATCCATCTCCGACATTTCATCGGTTGTGCCCGCCCGAATTATCCGCGAATACGCAAGAAACGCCACGCGCAATCTGGATTGCGAAATTGTGGCGACCGTGCCCGCTTATCCCGAGGTTCGCAGCGAAAAGGTCAGCCACGGTCGTTTTTTTACCGAGGGAGAAGTGGAATCTGTAGCCAGCGTCTGTGTGTTGGGAGAACACTTGGCTGAAGAACTTTTTCCAGCCCGATCGCCATTGGGAAAGGATGTTCGCATCGGCTCCAGCTATTACCGGGTTGTTGGGGTCATGGATTCGCAGGAAAATAAAACCGCCGGATTAAAAGGGGACTCCTCAACTTCTTCTATTTCAGTTGGAAGAATTTACATTCCAATTTCAACAGCCCGAACCCGTTTCGGAGAGGTGCTTGTGAAGCGCCGCGCAGGCAGTTTCGAGGCGGAGAAAGTCGCCCTTCACGAAGTCACTATCAAGGTTCAGTTCCAAGAAAATGTGGCGGCTATCTCTCAGTCCATAAATGACCTGCTGGCAAGAAGCCACAAAAAGAAGGATTACGAAATTGTCGTTCCGCTGGAACTGTTGCGCCGCGCTGAGCGGACGAAGCAGATTTTCAACACGGTGCTGGGCTCCATAGCCGCCATCTCACTGCTGGTTGGCGGCATTGGGATTATGAACATCATGCTCGCCAGCGTCACCGAGCGAACCCGGGAAATTGGAATCCGCAGGGCGCTGGGCGCCCGGCGGCGGGACATCATCATTCAGTTCCTTGTCGAATCGGTCATGCTCTCGGGCACCGGCGGGATTCTTGGGGTGATGCTTGGCGTCAGCATTCCCTTCCTGGTTACTCATTTCGCTGAAATGAAAACCATCATTACCTTTTGGTCACCGTTCACGGCATTCTCCATCTCTACGATAGTCGGTGTGGTCTTCGGCATTTATCCCGCGATGCGAGCGGCGGACATGGACCCGGTTGAGGCATTACGTCATGGGTAAGGGCCACATGAATGCCGCTTACAAAAATTTGAAGATGTTACAAAAGATTTTCGGCGAATTTTTTAAGCTTCCTACAAGACGCATTTTCTCAAACCGGTGAGTTCTTCCAAGGTCCTGACACAACCGACTTGTGCATTCCTCTCAGCGACCTCTGGCAAGGCCGACGGCTTGAGATAGCTGGACCAACTCAAAGCCGCAATGGCCTTTCGCGCAGACAATTCTGTTAGCCGGAATTACTGACACTTCTCTCTCATTACCTTCGAACAATCCCGGAACAGTCAAATTTCGGTTACATGCGTGCATTCGAAAAAAAAGCGGGCTCTGGTTGTCCAGAGCCCGCGCGATTTAATTTTTTATGGGAGATTATTCGTCTGCTGAGCTGCCGTCCAGCGCGACAACGCGGAAGAACGCGTCGTTGCTGTCGTTGGCAACTTCAACCGATGACAATGAACCCGTTGCAGTCACCGTGTCCAAGTCAGTCCACTCCGAGGCTCCCACCAACTTGTACTGAATCTTGTATGCGGCACCCGCCACAGAATCCCAGGTCAGACTCAAGGAACCGCCGCCAGCAACAAAACTGCCTGGCTCAGCATTCTGCGGCCCAAGCGTATCAGCGCTCACAACAATCGAGAAACTCTTGGAATCATTCTTCTGAATTGCTCCATTCGTTGGATTGTCTTCGGCTGATATTTCAATCGGGAATGTTCCCGTTTCCCCTGCACCGGGTGTCCATGTAAACGCACCGGACGATGCATTGATACTTGCACCGGTGTGTGCCGTAGCAAAGTCCTCATCAATGCTGTAAACGATACCGCTGCCTGGATCGGAATCACTGGCTGACGCCGTGAAGGTCAGCGTGCTGCTCGCCTTCATATTGACCGTTCCAGGTAGTGCCGTTGTGGTGACAACCTCAAAGTTATCCACATAGACGGTGTAAACGCCTGTGCCACCCTCTCCTTTGAGGATGAGGTGTTCCAATCCCTGCTGGCCAGCCGACAGAATTTTGTTGCCGTTCAGTGTTTCACAGGATTCGTTAGGGAGGTCAAACTCCAACGTGGTCCATGTGTTCGCACTGATGCTGCGAACAGGTATTGGTGTTGATCCGACCTTGCCACTGCAGCCGACGTATTCGATAAGTCCGGTCGTCCCGCCGTCGGCACCATTCTGAGCCGTAGTATCGGTCTCACGGATACCCACGCCGACTTTCATTGCCTTGGTGGAATAAATATCAAACTTCAAGCGGGCGCTTGCGTTGATCGTTGGATTGGGCAGGAACGTAGTGTTCGCTGTGGTCAAACGAACCCAATAATCCGTCAGACCGGTCTTGAACGTCCACTCGGCACGCATCACCTTGGCCCCGGCATTGGCGTTGCCAGCAGGGAACGAGGTTGTCACTGTTGTGTAGTTCGTCGCATCCGTATCGATATATTGAAGTGTCGTTCCGGAATTGGATGGCTTCTTGAACAGGACCTGTTCGTTCGGCGTTCCGTTTGTGAAAGTTTCAAAATTGATCACCGGTTCAGTTGCGCGCGCCGTGCCCAAACTGAGCACTGGAGCAGCGTTGGCCGGAACCACATCAATTTGAACTGTCTGCTCGTCCCACAATGCAGGCGTCCCATTGTCCGTCACGCGAATGGTAGCGAAATACGTGGCCACCCCTGTCGGTGGAGTCCAATTGAATTCGCCTGTGCTGGCATTGATGGTTGCCCCGCTGGGAGCCGATGTCAGGCTGTAGGTAAAGGTGTCACCTGGCAGGTCATCATCCACTGCGGACGCGGTGAAATTGACATTACCGCCACCCCCAATTTCAAACGCCTGAAGTTCCAGTTTTTCCAAGCGCGGAGGAGTGTTCACTTTGTTCACGATAATGGTGACGTTTTTGGTGTCACTCAGGGCGGGACTGCCGTCGTCAGTAACCTGAACCTGAACGACATTGGTCGTGCCACTCTGCGCAGCAGTAGGTTTCCAATAGAATTTGCCGCTGGTACCGGTAATGGTCGCGCCTTCTGGAGGCGTCCCAGCCAGGCTGAACGCCAAATTCTGTCCTGGAAGATCCGGATCCGTACCGCTTGCGGTGAAGGTCACCGCTGTCAGTGTGTCAGTCGTAATGGATGTGACCGTGTTCGTGGTGATCACCTCGAAATTATCAACATAAACAGTGTAGTTGACATTCCCAGCGTTAGGAACAATGGCTAAATGCTCCAAAGTTCCCATGCCAGCAGCCAAGACGCCGTCTCCCGTCATTGTTGTGACAGGATCCGTCGCCAGGTTAAACGTGAGCGTAGTCCAGTTACTGGCATTAACCGTGCGAGTGGGCATGGGTTGGCCGTTGCAAATATTAGTTACACCGACCCATTCGATGGCACCAGTGATGCCGCCGTTGAAACCAACCGGGTTGGGCGTACCCGTTTCCCGCACGCCGAGACCAACCTTGATGGATTTATCGGACCATATGCTAAAGCGAACACGTCCGTTCAAAGCTACAGTCGGATTAGGATAGGCAAACAGATTGCTATTAGCAGCTGTCGTGTAGGTCGTCAGGCGCACCCACGGATTCACCGCAGCAGGCTTAACAGTAAAGTTCACGTATAAGGACTGATACGTGTCATTGACAGAATCCCGAGGGAAGTCATTGGTCAGCATGGACCATGAGGTTGACTCCACATGCATGCTTGTGCTGCTGGAGAAGATGGGCGTGCGGAACATCGTCGTGTTGTTATGGTCGTTTCCATCATCCAACTCGTCGAATTCAGCAATCCTCTTGGACTCTGTGATCGTTCCGATCGTTACAGTTGGAGCGCTATTCACCTCATTGACAGTCACACTAAACGTGCGAGACGCCTGTAAAATCGGGGCGCCGTTATCCTTGGCGGTGACCGTCACCTGATAAACTTCTCCGCCGTCACTTTCACCAGGCGTGTAACTGATGGCGCCGCTTGAGGAGTTAATGGTCATGCCCACTGGTCCTGCCAAACTGTAGGTCAATGTGTTGGCAGGCACGTCGGTGTCGTTACCTACAGCGGTGACGTTCAAAGTTGCACCTTCATTCACCGTCTGGTTCGCGATTGTATTGAGCG
>CALJZV010000199.1 GCA_937983475.1 uncultured Verrucomicrobiales bacterium | reverse complement strand
TGGATTCTGCGGCTCGACACCCAAACCCAGCAGGTCGAGCGGCTGGACATTGACTGGTCGCCCGTGCGCCCGTATTTCCACAGAACCGACATCAACGCCTCATTCGAGGGGATTGCCGTGGGCAAAGGCAAATTGTACGTCGCCAACGAGCGGCAGCAGGGCCGCATCATCGTAGTCCACTTGAAAAGCCGCAAGGTGATCGACCATTTCACCGTGCGCCCCAGCCGCACCAGAGCCAAGGACATTCACTACTCGGACCTGGCCTGGCATGGGGATTCCTTGTTCGCGCTGCTCCGGGAAAACGGCGTCGTGGTGCAAATCGATCCTGGCACCCGTAAAATCATCGCCGAATACGATTATCGCGACATGGAACGGCATCCCTTGGTGGCCTACAAGAATTCCAGCCTCATGGAGGGGCTGGCCGTGAGCGATTATTACTTCTGGCTGGTCGCGGACAACAACGGCTCGGGCAGAAAGGCCAATCCCCAGGACAAGCGCCCCACCCTGTTTCGCTGCAAGCGCCCGGACCGGTGAGCAAACCGCAGGTTGCGTTCGCCTGCGGCGCCACTAAAATCCGCGCGTGATTCGCAACATCATTTTCGACTGGTCCGGAACGCTTGTGGACGATCTTCCCTCGGTGCTGGCCGCAACCAACTTTGTCCTCAAGCAAGCCGGGCTGGAGGAGATTTCCCTGGACAGGTTCCGCAGGGAATTTTCCCTGCCGTTCAAGAAGTTTTACGATCGCTACACGCCGCACGTGCCCATGGACCAACTGGAGGAGTGGTTCCACGCGCATTTCCAGGAAGTGCAGCACCTGGTCGTCGAACTGCCCCATGCTCGGGAGTTTTTGCTGTTTTGCCGCCGCCACAAGGTGCGCACCTTTCTGCTCAGCACCGTGAGGGCGGACCACTTTGCCGTCCAGGCCGAGGCCACCGGTTTTGGCCCCTTCATTGACCTGCCCTATCTGGGCGTGCTCGACAAGCGGACCAAAATCCGGGACATCCTCCAGTCCAACAACCTTCGCCCCGAAGAGACCCTCTTCATCGGCGACATGCAGCACGACATCGAAACGGCGCGGCATGGGGGGATTTTTTCCTGCGCCGTTCTCACCGGTTACAATCACCTGGAACAACTGCGCGCCTCCGAGCCGGACCTCATTGTCGAGCACTTGGCCGAGTTGCAGGACATACTCGCGAGGAACGAGTTTTCCCTCGTCCGCAGCCCGCATGGCCAGGAGGCCGCGCCCATTTCACATCCGATCAGCACGGTGGGCGCGCTGATCTTCAACTCACAGGACGAGGTGCTGATGATCCGCACGCAAAAGTGGTCCAACCTGTGGGGCATTCCAGGCGGCAAAGTCAAATACGGGGAACCGTCGGTGGAGGCGCTGCGGCGCGAAATCAAGGAGGAGACCGGCCTGGACATCGGGGACATCGAATTTGTGATGGTGCAGGACTGCATCCACTCAAAGGAATTTTACCGCGAGGCGCACTTCATTCTGCTCAACTACACTTGCCGCGCGGCCAAGCCCTCGCCGGTCACGCTCAACGAGGAGGCGCAGGAATTCCGGTGGGTTTCCACCGCCGAAGCAATGAGCATGGAACTCAACCAACCCACCCGTGTTCTGCTGGAAACGGTCCTGCGGCAGTAGCGTTTTATTTTCCCATGGACACGATCATCATCGAAGACCTTGAGGTTTGGTTTCATGTGGGCGTTCCGGGCGAGGAGCGGGCCCAACCGCAACGCCTGCTCATTTCGCTGGAAATGCAGTTGAATTTGTCGCCATCGGCCGCCGACGACGACCTGGAGAAAACGATCAATTATTACGCGGTTTCCCGGCGCATTCTGGGCCTGGGCGAAGGCCGAGGCTGGAAGCTGATTGAAACGCTTGCCGAGGAGATCGCCGCGGTGGTTCTAAAAGATTTCAAGCCGGACAGCGTCACCGTCGAGGTCAAAAAGTTCATTTTGCCGGAAGCGCGCCACGTGGCGGTCCGCATTCGCAGGCCGCAGCATTGAAGCGGCATCAGCGGCAAACTGAACCGGGGTTTTATTGCTCGTCGCGGACTATTCGCGGTCGCCGAAGCCTTGGTCCATCAATGTGATGAGCGGCAGGAACAGCGCAATCACGATGCTGCCGACAATGATGGCCAAAAAGACAATCATGATCGGCTCCAGCAACGAGGTCATCGCGGCGACGGCGTTGTCCACTTCCTCGTCGAAGTTGTCAGCAATCTTCATCAACATTTCCGGCAACGCACCGGTCTGCTCGCCAACGTCCACCATGCTGATGACCATGGGCGGGAAAACCTTGGAGGCTTCCAGGGGCGCGGTGATGGTTTCACCCTCCTTGACACTCTCGTGAACGGCGGTGACCGCCTCGGCGATGATGGCGTTGCCGGAGGTTTCCTTGACGATCGTAAGCGACTGCAAAATCGGCACACCGCTGCTGACCAGAGTGCCCAGCGTCCGGGTGAAGCGGGAAATGGCCACCTTGCTGACCACCGGCCCCAGAACGGGCATTTTCAATTTGAATCGGTCAAACAAACGACGACCCCACTTGGTGTTAACGAAGACCTTGAAGGCGATAAACACCGCCACGAGGGAGAGAAACGTCACGATGAAATGGTTTTTCACAATCTCGCTGACAGTCAGAACGAAGACGGTGAATTTGGGCAACTCGATGCTGAAACCCGCGAAGATATCCTTGAACTTGGGAATGACGAATACCATGAGGATGCCCATGATGCTCACGGCCACAGTAATGACCGCCGCGGGATAAAACATGGCCGCGATGACCTTGCCTTTAATTTTCTCGGCCTTTTCCATGAACTCGGAAAGACGCTTGAGCACCACTTCGAGCACACCGCCGATTTCGCCCGCCTTGACCATGTTCACGTAAAGGCGGTTGAACACCTTGGGATGCTGCGCCAGGCCCTCGGAAAACGTGCTGCCGCCCTCGATGGCAAGGCCGAGCTCGCCAATGATGCGCTTGAGGTTGGCGTTGCGCTCCTGTTTTTCCAAAACGCGCAGGCCGCGAAGCAGCGGCAGGCCGGCCTCCACCAGCGTGGCCAACTGGCGGGTGAACACCGTCAGCACCTTGGGCTTCACCTTGCCGCCCAGGCCCGGAATCTTGATGTTGATGTTGATGTCCAGCGCGCCCTTTTTTTTGCCCGAGGCCTTGGCGGCGGGCTTGGCGCCGGGAGCGGCCTTCTTGTCGGCGGGCTTGGCCTTCTCCTCCACCACTTTGGTCGGGAAGTACCGCATCTCCTTGATGCGCCCAATCGCCTCGTTTTGATTGGCAGCCTCGAGGGTTCCCTTCATTTCTTTGCCATGGGAGTCCATGGCAACATAGGAGTATCTGGGCATAAGGGATCAGTTCAGGGAATCAGGTGTATTTGACGACTTCCTCAATAGTTGTATCACCGTCGAAAATGCCTCGCAAGCCGTCATCCCGCAAGGTAACCATGCCCAATTCCACGGCTTTTTGCCGAAGAACCACTGTCGGGGCTTTTTCATTGATCAACGCGCGGATCGGCTCGGTGACGACCAGCAGTTCAAAGATGCCTTTTCGGCCCTTGTAGCCGCTGTCATTGCAGTTGGCGCAGCCGCGCCCGTAATAAAACACCTTGTCGCCGATGTCGTGCGGCGAGAGGTTGAGCAGGCTGAGTTGGGTTTCAGTCGGCGCAAACGGCGTGCGGCACTTCTTGCAGATGGTCCGAACCAACCGCTGCGCCAATACGCCCATGAGAGTCGAGGAAATCAGGAACGGCTCCACGCCCATGTCAATCAGGCGGGTCACCGCGCCGGGCGCGTCATTGGTGTGGAGGGTGCTGAGCACCAAGTGACCGGTGAGCGACGCCTGAATGGCGATTTGGGAGGTCTCCAGGTCGCGCATTTCACCGACCATGATGATGTCGGGATCCTGGCGCAAAAAGGCGCGGAGGGCTTTGACAAACGTCATGCCCACAGCCTCGTTGACGGCCACCTGCATGATGCCTTCAATGTCGAATTCGACCGGGTCTTCCACGGTCAACAGTTTCGAGTCGAGGGTGTTGACCTTGCGCAGGCAGGAGTAAAGCGTGGTGGTTTTGCCGGAACCAGTCGGGCCGGTGACGACGAATATGCCGTTGGGTTGCTGAATGGCATCCAGAACATAGTCCTGCACCGACTTGGGAAGGCCCAGCGCCTCCAAATCCAGGTTGACCGCGGAGCGATCCAGCACGCGGAGCACGACCGATTCGCCAAACTGCGTCGGCAGCGTCGAAATACGCAGGTCAATCTGCTTGCCCCCGAGGTTCATGCTGATGCGGCCGTCCTGCGGCAACCGCCGCTCGGAAATGTTCAAGTTTGCCATAACCTTGAGGCGGGAAATCACGGGCAAGGCCAGGTGCTTGGGCGGGGGGGACATTTCGTAAAGGGCCCCGTCCACGCGGTAGCGGATTTTAAATTCATCCTCAAACGGTTCAAAGTGAATATCACTGGCGCGGTCCTGGATGGCTTGAAACAGCACCAGATTCACGAAGCGGACAATCGGGGTTTCATTGGCCACCGTTTCCAAGCCGGCTCCACTGGACTGCGCTTCCGCCGCCTCCCGCGCGATTTCCGTGTCGCTTCCCAAATCCTTCAGAATGTCCGAAACACTTGCGCTGCTGCTCTCGCCATAGAACCGGTTGATGGCCTTTTCAATTTGCGCGGGGTCGGCCACAACCGGAAGAATCTCCTTGTGAACAACGAAGCTCAATTCGTCGATGACAGAGGGGTTGAGCGGGTCCGCAAGGGCGACTTGAAGCGAGGTCCCGTAATCGGCGATGGGGATGGCCTGGTAAAGGCGGGCGGTGTCCCCGGGAATCTGCTGCACCAATTCCGAAGTCAGCTCGAAATCCTGAAGATTGACCACCTGGGAGCCCAGATGATCGGCCTTGATCTGAAGCTGGGTTTCCAAGTCCAGCAACCCGAAATCCTGAAGCACCTGCTCCAAAGACTTGCCGCTGCGCGAGTGTTCCTGGATGACTTCCTCCAGTTGCAAATCATCGAGAAACCCGCGTTCCTTGATCAGTTCCAGAAATGGATTGGAAACGTAATCGGACATAGCTTAATCAGGCTGAAGCCTGGCCGGTACTTTCTCCCTTGGCGGCCAGGCTCATTTCGTACTCCTGCAACTTTTGTATTATGGTTTGCGGATCCTGGGCCTTGTTCACCAGATCCTCGCGAGCAATCATTCCCTGCTGATATTTTTCCATGAGGAAGCCATCCAGCGTGACCATCCCGTACTTCGCGCCCGTTTGAATGTCGGACTGGATGCGGAATGTCTTGTTGTCACGGATGAGCGCGGCGATGGCCGGCGTGTTGATCATGATTTCATAGACCGCAACCCGGCCTGGCTTGTCCACA
>CALJZV010000198.1 GCA_937983475.1 uncultured Verrucomicrobiales bacterium | reverse complement strand
ATGTTGTATATCTCCTGAGATTTCTTGAATCCCTGCGGGAGCTTGTATCTGGGTGTGCCGTCGGGCGGTTCGCCTGGGAAACGTCCCGCATACGCAACGACGTCTCCTTGAACATTGTGAATCGGGATGGCGATCCGATCCGCCATCATCCCTTTGGCGCAGAAGCCCGCGCCGAAGTCCACAATCGTTTCGAGCGTGAGACCGCGTTCAAGAAGATACGGATGCTCGCGCTCCAGCTTGTCCAAACGTAACTTCAGCGGCTTGTTGGGAACAAGCGTCTGCGGCTCCGCATCGGCTTTGGATTTGGAAACCGGCTCTTTGACCTTTGGTTCCGCGTGATGGGCTTCATTCTGTTCGGCATCTGCCGACATGGAATGTGGATCAATCTGAAACCATTCCATTGCCTTGAGCGCGGCGGCGTGAATCGTGACGTTCTCCATTTTTGCGATGAAGTCGAGCGTGTTGCCGCCGTGTTTGCATTCGCTGAAACAGTTCCAAATGTTCTTGCTGATGCTCACCCGGAACTGCGTGGCGTTGTGTCCCTTGTGAATGGGGCATGGACCGCTCAGGTTGTCCCCGCTGCGTTTGAACTGGTGCAGCAGGTTGTAGTGTTCAAGAACCTGCTCCATGTTGATTGCCGCTTTGACAGCCTTGAAGTCAACGAACTGTCATCTGGGCATTGAATACTCCTTTGTTGAATTGTGATGAACTGATTGCGGCTCAGAAGATGAGTCGCGTCCATGGAGCATCATATCGCCGGTCACGCCCTGGGCTGGAGACGGGGAAACTTGTCGTTTGGGGCAAAAGACGGAAATCCATTGTTCCGCTCCTTCAACCGATTATCCTCGGGCTTCGTGATGGATTGCGTCGCCACATTTTTCGACAAGGATGGAATCGCCTATGAAGTGGTCCGTGTTGGGGAAGGACTGTTCCATGTCTGTCATCAAGGAAACACAATTGGGCATGTCTATTGCCATATCTTCAATGAATGCGCTGTGATCGCGGATATACGGGTGAGCGATTGCGTGAAACAAGGCAGGTGCGTCCTTCTGCAAATCCTGGGATTCAAACCACGAATAAAAAGCTATCGAAACAAAGGTGTCGGCACCGCGCTCTTGAAGTTCGCCCTGAACTATTTGAAAGCACAAGGTTGCACCCGCGTGGAAGGGAACATTATGGAGAGAGATTTGAAAGCGTGGCCGCGACTACCGCAATGGTATCGCGATCATGGATTCCAAGTTCCTGAATCGGGGTTTGGAAAAATATGGAAAGTATTGGTCTAGGTCGCGTCCTATCCGCTCGTGCAGCATAGTCTGCAGGAAGAGTCTCCCTGCCCCTTGACTACATGAGGTATCTAAACTATGGCTACTATTGCATGAAAAACATAGCAGACCTCTCTCCCGAACAACTGAGAAATGCCGCGAGTATCAAAGAGCAGATTGCTGCGCTTCAAAAAGACCTCCAGGCGATATTGCAACGGCAAGGGAGTGTCTGCCAAAGGCAAGCGCATGACCGGTTCCGGCAAACGAACCATGAGTCCTGCCGCGAAAGCCAAGATTTCGGCTGCCGCCAAGGCCCGGTGGGCGAAGGTCAAAGCCGCCAAGGGGAAGTGAACCTGTCGCATTAATCCAACAGTCGGACTGTGTCACCAGTCCCTGTCCTCCACAGAACGGAGAAAATATCCCCTTTGTGATTGAAGGCGCTCCGTTCGGAAAAGAGAAAGAGTCCGCGTCCGCGCTCCAATGTGGCACACGCTTCAACGAGGGACTCCAGGCGCGCTACGCTTTTGGTGACGGTGAGCACCCGGAACCGATGAAAGCCAAAGCGTGTTTGGTGGATGGATTGTGACCATGTGGCTTCGTATGCGAGCAGTTTTCGATGGAACGATGTCTGTGAAAGCGTGCGGCGGGTGACGGGCATGGTGCCCCGGTCGGCTTCAAGGAAGAAGTATGCCCGCTCTGTTTTCCCGCTGTGAACTGAATACTCCACGGCGAAAACGCGGTCGGGAATGATGCCGAGCTTCACCTGGCTATCCATATTCACCCTCCACCGAAACGATGGGGACTTCCGGTTGGAATGACTCGACAGGTCGTGTTCCGTGAGAAGGCGGATTCCTCTTGAACGGCAGGCCAGTTCAATGGAAACCATGATGTCGGAAACCAGCAGGGCATGTTCCAGAAACATACGTCCCACGGAGCGGTTCTTTTCACTCCAGCGCAGATGCCGAAATGTGATGCCGAATTCTTCCCTCAACAGTGCCGCTCCTTTGTTGCCTAAACCGTATGCCATGGGGCGGGAGCCGCCTTTGTGGAAGTATTCGAGTTGAGCGCGGGGACGCTCCAGGTATCCGTGGTGAAAGAGCAATTGCAACCGTCGGAGAATCTGCCGTTCACTTCCGCCAATGAGGGCGCTGATGTGCGAGGAACGCAAAAACCGATGCCGGTGAATGAGCCGGATGATGGTGAGGTCGCGCTGGGTGAGTTGAATCTGAGGGATTGCCGAAGCGCGTTTGAAGCGGGGGAGGCGGGTTAACTTCATCCTTTCACCTTAGTGGATGGAAAACTTCCGGAAAGGAGTCATACTTTGTCCAGTTGGGCATGAGCGATCTTGCTTTTTATCCAATGCTTACAGGGGAATTAAATCTCTTGCCCAGCCTGATGGTGTCTCTATCTTTGCGCCATGAGACGACCTGCATTGGTAAAAGTATGGACTATCGGCAAATTGGTTCCCGCAGTGTTCCTTGGTCTGCTTCTGACCGGCTGCGTTAGCCATAAGCAGTATAGGACATCGCATGATCCCTGTAATGCATCAGCGAAGAGTAATGCCTGTGAAACGGCGATACTGGAGGAAACAAAGGATTATGTTTTGGGCTTTGTAGAGTTCGACGATCAGGGCTGGCTTTGGAGCCAGCAACAATTGAAAACCGTTTTGGACCGAATTTACGCGGACGATTATAAACAGGGGCTTTTGATCACGGTGTTCGTTCATGGGTGGAAACACAATGCATCATTCAATGACAGCAATGTTGAGATGTTCCGCAAGAACCTTGCGATTTTGAGCCGCATTGAGCGAATGGCAGCGAGGAAAGAAGGAAGGCCCTCACGGAAAGTGTTTGGAGTGTATGTTGGCTGGCGTGGGCTTTCTCAAAATGTTGCCTTGGTTAAAAATGTTACCTTTTGGGAGCGCAAGAATACCGCGCATGAAGTGGGGCGCAGCGGTCTGACTGAGCTTTTTGTGCGGCTGGAGGACATTCGCAATAACAGCCGAATCCTGCATCGCGATGATAGGAAACAGACTCAGCTTATAATCGTGGGTCATAGTTTTGGCGGAGCGGCAACCTACTCAGCACTCGCGCCGCTTCTTGTTGAACGCATGATTCAAACCATCGATTCGAAGGGAGATGCCCACCAGCCCCGTGGATTTGGAGACTTGGTTGTTTTGGTCAATCCGGCGTTTGAAGCTGCACGCTATGGGGTTCTTCAGGACGTTGCGCAGCGGACCAGCTTTTTCACCAATCAGCCAGTCAATCTTGCGATCTTCACGTCTAAAACCGATCAGGCGACTAAAGTGGCTTTTCCGATAGGCCGGGGGTTTTCCACTGCGTTCGAAAAACACCAAAGCGGCTTACAACGCCGCGCCAACCGCACAGCGGTTGGGCATTTCGCGCCGTATATCACCCATGATCTGATAGCCAGAGAAGACACGGGGCTGGATTTGAACGAGGAGATCGAGGCATCATCTGCCAAGGTGGTTGCTTTAAAGAGCAACATCAAAAAGTCGGCGGAACGGAAACCGGTTCAGTTTAGCTCCGCGACACTAGAGCCGCGCAAGTCCGACCAGAACCCCTACATGCCCCTCTATGTCGTTTCTGTAGATTCGAAGATTATTCCTGATCACAACAAAATAGACAGCCGGGCGTTTCTCACGTTCCTCCGGGAATTCCTTCTTTCCTATTCTGCTGAATAGAAAAAGATGATTAGCTTTATGAGTTTGCCTTTGGCGCTTTCAACGATGTTCCTGTTGCCAAATCCAATTACGAATCGTAAATCACGACTGTGAAGGACAAGGTAAAAAAGCAGGTCGACAAAGAAGAGGATGGAGACATACGCAGCTTTCTAGTTACGTTCAGCGATTTCATTTATGCGGTTGTATTTGCGATTATTGTTCAGCAGACATTCGATCAGTTGGTTAATGACAATGATCTGTCATTTTTAGCAAAAATACCCCGGCTACTTTTGCTTGGAGCCATTTTTTATTTTTTAATCTGGGATTGGATTCTTGGAAGTATTCTCACTATTTGTATTTTATATATAGGTTATACATCATTTTTCTATGAAGTGTTGATCGCTATTTTTGCATATGGAGCAGCGAGCGCGGCTATTAATGATAATGTATTGTTTCTGCTGCATTTTAGTTTTATTTTGTTTTTCGGTGGATTGTGGGCAAGGCGGATGGAGCAGCAAATCACTGAAAGGCGAGATTTGCAGGAACTCTGCATGGTTCAAACCCTACAGTTTATTGGAACGCTAATTACTCTTGTGTTCTTCATTTGGTGGTGTCTTTTCGTGGGCCTTAAAATTTCAGGGAAATTAATAACGATCATGGTGCTGGGAGGCTGGGCATTTATTCTCGCATACGAAATGATGGTTCCACGTTACAGTGGTGTAACCGCAGGGCCCGGAGTTCCATTTTTGGCGCGCTCAAATGTCCGCCAAATCAGGCGTTTTTTACGTCAAAAAATTTTGAAGTTTCTGATGTGGATAAGTAGTAGCAAAGGTTAGGCTAAAGTATGAGATAATTTCTTTGGATAAAGCTGGACTTGGGTCTTCGAACAAATCAAAAGTATTAAGGAGATTTATGACCAATTCTGTTAACTCTAATTTGGCGAAAAGCTCAAAGACTGTCGCTCATCGCCATGTTTTAATCCTGCTGGCGATCGTATTTTCATTCATTTGGGCCATTGTTGCTTTAATTCTATTCTTTATGAAGGCGACTTGGGCTGAATACGTTGGAAGCGCAATCTTGTTTGTCGGATTTTTTGCCGCTTGGGTCATTACAGTTTATGTGCTCAAGAGAAAGAATCCCAAATTCGTAGATGCATTACTCGAAGATGAAAATAACGGGGGAAATGTACAGTAAAAAACATGTCCGTAGAACTTTTAAGTTTCAGGCCGCATTTCAGTGCGGCTTTTTTTTGGTGACATCCACCTGTTCAACTTTCCCTCAATAACATCCCGCTTGACTGCAAACCGCTCGCGCGACCGCGCGATGAGTTTCTGTTTCCGCCCAATCCGGTTTTCCAAGGGCGGCAGCATCCTGGCGCGAAACGGAACCCGGTTTGCTCCATCTTCCAACAGCTTCACCACCGCGTCATAGCGGGCCAGTTCGG
>CALJZV010000197.1 GCA_937983475.1 uncultured Verrucomicrobiales bacterium | reverse complement strand
GATGCTCCGGCCTCGCCGCCTTGGCCACAGCCAAAACTCCTCGCCGCAGGACCCCGCGCAATTTTCAGACAGGCTCTCAGCAGCTTCGTCCCGCGAAACTTTGAGAGGCTCTTTTAATTTGCCGCGGATTGAGCGGCTTGAGGCCAATCTATACGGAAAATATGAACATCCACGTCCGGCTGAGGCCGCTTGTATAGTTGCCCGGCCTTTGGAAAGCGCCGGAAATGAACATTCTCCCGGTTTTCCCAGCCCGTTTCCGGGAAGGTGGCCGCCTGCGTGATGGTCGCGCCCTTCTGTTTTAATTCGCCAAGAATCGAGTTGATCTCGTAATCCCGGTAGCCTTCCCAGACCGGGCGCCACACGACCCAGCGGCAGCCTTCAACGCTGAAGACATAATCGGGCAGCCCGTATTTCACCGCCGCGCGGTAAATGGGATAATGCGGCATGATCTTCAATCCTTGCGGCAGGCGCGTGTGAAAATAAACCGGCTCCCAGGCGTAATTGGTGATCAGGATGTCATCCGGCTTGGCGTTCTCGTTCAGGAAATTGCAAATCCGGTTGACCGCACCGGGATTGGGATGCCACAGCTCGTCCAGGAAAGCCACGAACTTGGTGCGAAACAGCTTGTTCTTCCAGCCTTCGGGCGAATGCACATTCACCAGGGCGGAATGATCAAAATGCGGGGAGCCTTCGGTCATGAATGTCCAAGGTGTGATCCTGCCCAGGTTGGTGGCCGCCAAAATGATCAGGATCGCGGCGCAGATTTTTGTGCTGCCGCCGCTGGCCTTGGCGATGAGCAATCCGGTCAACGCCGCGCCCAGCGGAATCACCGCCGCCACATGGCGCAGCCCCAGCACCCACATTTCCATGCGGCTCTGGGTCATCGCCATCAAGCCCGCGTAACCGGCCAGCAGCGCGGCCAACAGCACCAGCAGGTTCTTTTCTCCCGGCTCGAACCACCGGCTGGCTGCCGGCGCGGACTCCCGGTTTTTCCCTTTATTTTTCACAGGAACGGAAGGCCTGTTGCGAATCCCAATCCACGCGAGCAACGCCGCCCATCCGAACACGGAAACGACCGAGGACGTTTCGACAAAGAACTGAGCCAGACGACGCGGCACCTTGGCCAGCGCACCCGCAATCGTCACATTTTCCTGGTAGCCTTCCCGCGCCATGAACAGCCAAGGGACGGTCAACGCGACGATGATGGGAATGGCGATCCAAAACCACCGGCGATACTGGAAGAAGGGCCGGTAAACGAGCGTCAACAGGCCAAGCACTCCAATGGGCGCCATCGCCGCGGGATGGGTGTGAAACAGGAGGACGGCCATTGCCGCGAACCATGCGCACCCGCCACGGCTGGTCAACCGCAGAAACGCCAGCACCAGCAGCAACGTCAACAGCATGCTCAGCGAGTAATTCCGGCATTGCCGCGAATAAATTAAAAACTGCGCCGCAATAGTCAGCAGGAAGGCGGCAGAAAACGCCGCGCGCCGCTCCGAAGTCATCCGGAAAACCAAACCATACACCGCGACGATGGTGAAGAGGCCGGCCAGCGCGAACGGAAACCGCGCGGCGAAGGAAGTTTCTCCCAAAAGAAAAAATGACGCGGCGCACACGTAATATTGCACCCAGGGATGGCTCACCATGACCATCCGGTCATTGACCCGGTCGCCATAGTCCGAGTCGGTGAACGTGACGCCGTCCCACGCTTTGGGAACGCCATGCTTCAGGATGCTGGACGCCAGCACCGCCGTGTCCCCTTCGTCAGCCCACAAATGCTCCCGGCCCAGTCCCTTGAGCAACAAAAAGGACGCAATGACACACAGGAGCACAACCGGCCAGTGCCGTCGCAAAACACCAACCAGGCCGCCTGCCTGAATGGGCAGCGGGGAATTCATGCAAATGGTTTAAACTTTCGAGACGTGGATGACAATCCTTCCAGTATTTTTTCTTCCTGAAACTCTACTCCAGCCGCCCCTTTCCACGACGCCTGGCCTGTGCTATTTCATGCGCCCATAAACATGACCTCAACCCGGCTTTTCATTTTTCTCGCGGCGCTGACCCTTGCCGTTTCACCCAAAGTCATCGCGCTGGAACAGCTTCATTGCATCCACAGCGTCCAGCAGGCCCCCGTTGATGCTCCTAAAAAGCGGCATTACGCCCCGGATCGCGAAGCGGACACGCTCCATGTCGCTCTGGACATCACGCCCGATTTTCAGAAACGCACTATCGCAGGCAAGGCGACCATTCGCTTCAAGCCGCTGGCAAAACCGCTCCGCCAACTGCGCCTCGACGCAGTGGACCTGGCCGTTTCCAAAGTTGAATCCGCCGAGGCCATCGAGAACTGGAATCTCACCGACGAACAACTGGTGGTTACATTTTCCTCCGGGATTCCCGTCGACAAAGAGGCCAGTGTGACAGTCCATTACGCCGCCGAACCGCAACAGGGGCTTTACTTCCGCACCCCGGAAATGGGTTATCTCCGTGGCGAAACCCACCTTTGGACCCAAGGCCAACCCGAGGACCACAGGCACTGGTATCCCGCGCATGATTTCCCCAATGAAAAGTTCAGTTCAGAAATCATTTGTCGCGTGCCCGAGGGAATGACCGTCCTGTCCAATGGCAAACTCATTTCACGGCAGGCCGATCCCGCTACCGGATTGGTCTCCGTGCATTGGAAGCAGGATCAACCGCACGTCAATTACCTTATTTCACTGGTGGCCGGATACTTTGAGAAAATGGAGGACCGTTATCGCGACATTCCCCTCGCCTTTTTCGTTCCGCCGTCCGATCTGGCCGAAGCCACCAACACCTTTGGCCCCACCAAGGAGATGTTTTCATTTTTTGAAAAGGAAATCGGTGTGCCGTATCCGTGGGAAAAATATTACCAGGTCGTGGTCCGGGACTTCATCGCGGGCGGCATGGAGAACACCAGCCTGACCATTCTGACCGACCGTACGCTGTTCACTTCCGCCAGCGAAAATATCCGCAGCAGCGAAAACCTGGTGGCCCATGAACTGGCCCATCAATGGTTCGGCGATTTGGTGACCTGCAAGGACTGGAGCCATCTTTGGCTCAACGAAGGCTTCGCCACCTATTACGCGCTGCTCTGGGAGGAGCACAAACACGGCCAAGACTCGATGCTCTACAGCCTGTGGCAGACCGCAGGCATGATCACCTCGGTGACCAACGCCCCGCGCCCGATGGTATGGCGGCAGTTTGAAAAGCCCTGGGACCAGTTCGGTTATCTGGCCTACCAGAAAGGCGCGTGGCTGCTGCACATGCTGCGTTCCCAGCTTGGGGAAAACACTTACCAGGAAGCCATCCGCCGCTGGATTCAGCGTCATCAGTTCGACACCGTGGTGACGGAAAATTTAAACGCGGCAATCGAGGAGGTTTCCGGCCGGAGCCATGACCGCTTTTTTGATCAATGGGCCTACCACGCGCACCATCCGGAACTGGAGTTCAGTTACAGTTGGGACCAGCCCACGCGCACAGCCAGGGTCTCCGTCAAGCAAACGCAGAAACTCAGCGCGGATGTTCTCCTGTTTCATTTTCCCTTGAGAATCCGATTTGAGGGAAAGGCATCCAAAACCGGAGCATTCAAAACCGAGCAGGTGGTCCAGGTGAAAGAAAAGGAGGAGGACTTTTATTTTTCATTAAGCGACGCGCCGGAACTGGTCCTGATTGACCCGGAGCTGGAACTGCTGGCCAGGATTGATTTCAAGCCGTCCACTCCCCTGCTCCACGCGCAGCTCGTCCGCGGCACGGTCCCCGCCCGCCTGCGCGCCGTGGAGCAGCTCGGGGATAAAAAAGACAAGGAGAGCGTTGCCCAGTTGAAGAAGGCCTTGAACAGTGACCCGTTTTTTGGCGTTCGCATCGAGGCCGCCAAGGCCTTGCAGAAAATACACAGCACCGAAGCCCTCGATGCCCTGCTGGCATCTCAAAAGCAGCCTGACGCGCGGGTGCGCCGGCAAGTCACCGCCAGCATTGGCGGCTTCTTCCGGGAACCAGCCCTCGACGCGCTGCTTGCCGTGGCGCAAACCGAGAAGAATCCCGACATCGTGGCTCAGGCTTTGCGCTCTCTCGGTCCATTTGCCAACGAAAGCACCCGGGACACACTGTTGCGCCAGTTGCAGTCCGAGTCCTATCGCAACACGCTGGCCGATGCCGCCATCGCCGCCATGAGAGCGCAGGGCCTGCCGGAGTATATTTCACCGCTGAAGCGAGCGCTTTCCGAACGCGAGGATGCCTTCTCCACCCGAGGGTTCGCAGCAGGGCTCGACTCTTTGGCCTTTTTGGCGCGCCATGAGGAAAATAAAGCCCCGGTGCGCAAATTTCTCCTTGCCCGGCTGAACCATCCCAAGCGCGGTGTTCGGGTGGGAGCCATCGGCGCGCTCGGAACGCTGGAGGATCCGTTGGCCATCGCGGCGTTGGAAACCTTTGCCAGCGCGGGAAAACAGACACCCGAACGCGAGGCCGCCGAAAAGGCGCTGGCCGTTATTCGCGCGGCTCAACGGCAACCGGACAATTTGAACGATCTGCGCCAGGAACTGGTCGAATTACAAAAGCAATCCCGCGAAACACAAAAGGAACTGGACGCGTTGAAAAAGAAAATTGACATCAAGGACACCAAGCCATCCAAGGCTTCCAAAAAATAAACGCTTAGCATAACGTCCGGGCAACGGGTGAGGCAACGCAGCCTTGAACCAACAACCAAATTAAATTTGAGGCGATGAAACACGACGAGTTTGCCTTTTTTAACCAGCAACTGGCCGGAATGCTTAGGGCCGGCATTCCCCTTGAGGGCGCGGTCCGGCGGCTTTGCTCCACCATGAGGCGCGGGCGATTGAAGGACGAATTTCAAAAACTGGAGGCCGACCTCTCGCAAGGCATTCCGTTGGACCAGGCGCTGGTGCCTCGCAGGATGCCGGACTTCTACAAACACATGCTGCGCGTGGGCGTTCGCGGCGGCAACCTGCCGGGCGTCCTCACCCTCGTGGCTGATTATTACCAGCGGTCGAGCCACCTGTGGACGCGTCTGACGGGCCTGATGATCTATCCGGCGCTGGTGCTGGCGGCAGGCATTGCGGTGTCCGTTTTTTTGTCCATGATTTATGGCAATGTGTGGCAGAATGCCATCTTCGCAACCACGCCGCTTGGCAATCAAGCCGAGGCAGCGCTCACTCAGAAGAAAGTGGAACTGGGCCTCATGCTTCCCGTGGTCACGCTCTGCCTCCTGGGATTGGCCTTTGCCTTGGCGCTCACGCTGCCCAAGGTCCGCCAATTTTTGCGCTGGCGTCTCCCGGGGTTCAAGGAGGCGAGCCTGTTCAATTTCGCGGAATCTCTGAGAATGATGCTCCAACACGGCGGCAACCTCGATGATTCCCTGGCGTTGCTCGAAAACCTTGAAAACAAATCCCCGCTGGGCGAGGAAGTCTCCCGCTGGCGAACATCCCTTGCCGCGGGCCAGACCAAAATCGCCGACCTGGCCGCGCAGAGCCGGGTCATTCCCCCGCTCTTTTACTGGGTGCTGGCCACCGAGGGCGAGGACTGGAGCGTGGGCCTTGGGCGGGCAAGCGAGTTGTATCACGCGCGCGCGGCACACAAGACGAGCATGTTGCTGTTCGCTGCGCTGCCGGTGTCCATCCTGGCCATCGCCGTCTTTCTCATGGCGCAACTGCTGCCCTACGCCCATGCGTTCACCAGCGGGTTCAGTTTCCTCTTCGATTTCGGGTTTTAAACACAAGGGCGCATGACCAGTCTTGTTTCTATTTTCCTGTGGGTGATCTGCTGGATTATTCCGCTCACAGTCCTCTCCTACGTGGCTTACTTCCTGGTCACTGTGCCGCTGCGGCGAAAGGAGCGCGCCCGCTTCTTCCTCGACCTGCTCGAAAGCGAAATGAAACGCGGCGGCAACCCGGAACAGGCCGTTGTGGCGTTGTCCCGCAGTCGCGACCGGTCGCTCGGTGCGCGGTTTTATTTGCTGGCAAGCCACCTCGAAAACGGTCTGCGCCTGGGACAGGCCCTGGATAAAGTGCCCCGGTTTTTGCCGCCCAAGGTCAACGCCATCCTTCAGGCCGGAGAGGCCATCGGGGACGTTCGGAAAACCCTGCCCGTGGCGAAAAGCCTGTTGACCGACGCCGACTCGCGCCACCGCAGCGCGCACAATTACTTGATCGTTCTGGCGTTTGTTTTCATGCCCTTGATTCCTGTTTTCTACTTGTTCCTTCACGCAAAAATCTTGCCTGTCTTCGCCGAAATTTTTCACGGGTTGACTCAGAATGAGGCGAATCTTCCTCACCTTTTGCAATTTTCCATCGACAAGGGCCCCCTGTTCGCCAAGGCCCAGCTCGCCCTGTCCGCCTCATGTTCGTGCCGCTGGTGGATTAACTGGCGCTGCGCGTTGCATGGAAACGCAAGCGCGTCCTCCAAACCTTTTCCGCGGTGCTGAGCCTTCTGCTCGACGCCGAGGTGCCGGAGCCCGTCGCCTTGAAACTGGCCGGCAAATCCACGGCCAACGAGGCATTCCAGCTTCGCGCGGCCCGAGCCGGTTTGCTGCTGGAACAGGGCGGCACCTTGTCCGCTGCGCTCAATCAACTGGATGACTCGGGCGAATTTCACTGGCGGTTGACCAACGCGGCGCATTCGCCCGGCGGCTTTCGCGCCGCGCTGGACGGCTGGCTGGAATCGCTGGACGCCCGGGCGTTTCGTGATGAACAGGCGTTTTCGCAGGCCGTGACCACGCTCCTGCTGTTGATCAACGCGACGATGATCGGCTTTTTTGTCGCGGGGATTTTCCAGATGCCATCCGAACTGGCAAATCTGATGATTTTATGGTGATTGCCGCTACAGATCGCCGGAACCAAGGCATGTTGACCACCGACATGGTGGTTGCCATGAGCCTTTTGGCCGTCGTGATGCTGCCCATCAGCTTTTCATTTTTTCAGGACCAGAGGCTGCTGCGCGCCCACTACACCCGAACCGTTGCCATGGAGATTGTGGACGGCGAATTTGAAAC
>CALJZV010000196.1 GCA_937983475.1 uncultured Verrucomicrobiales bacterium | reverse complement strand
GGAGCGGAATATGCCGCCCCGACGGGGCTGGGAATTGCTTGGGCGTGGAGTTCTACAATGATTGCGCTCCTGACGGAGCTATGGAGCGCGACTGTGTCCGCAGGACCAGTCGCAGCAGGTGGATGGGCGAAGGTGGTCGAAAACATTTTGTGCGTGGGTGGGCTGGCGGTCGTGTGCAGGCACCTGCGACTGGGCGTTGCCACAGCCGCGCTCCGAGCCAGCCGCAACGCGGTTGCGTCATTGAGCCCAGCGTTTGAGGTCCGAGCCGAACGGGCAGGGAGCGACTGCGCTGGGGTGAACGGACAAAAATGCAATCAACCCTGTTAAGTGTGACGACGACTTTCAAAGCCACGAACTCCATTAGCTCGGTTTCGACCTATATTTTTCGTAAAGGGAAGCAACGGCTCGGTTTCAATTTCAACTGCCCATTCTTTTGTGTAAACTATTCGCCATCGTATTTCGTAAATCCGTTGCGCAGTTTCCTCGAGCAATTCAGCCATTGGATCTTTTATGGAGATTGCTTGTTTTGTTACCGCTTTAAAATTCGATTCAAAAAAGGTTTTTCGATCTTCGTCTTCGGTCAGAAATGCACGCATTTCCTTGGAATCGACACACGACCCGATTGTCGCTTTTAACTGAGAAAGTTCATTGCCGAAACCGCGAGGCGAACCCTTTATCGCACGGAGAATTTTCCCAACTTCACTGTCATTAAGTGCATCGAATCAGGGCAAGCCTAGCTTGTTTCCTCAAGGCCTTGGAAAGGTTCTGGCGTACAGCGGCTCGCCCTTGGGCGAGAAAAATGCGCAGCGCAATCCCACGCTCGGCTCGTAGCTCACCGTCAGCCAGCCGCCCCGGCTCGCCGCGTACGGCTGCTGCACGCCCTCGAACTCCGGCGGCACCGGTTGCACATGCTCGTCGCAGGTCGGTCCGCAACTGAACTCCGAGATGGCCCGGCCATTGCGCTTGTCCACCGAGTGATACTGCCAATGCCGGTCGCCGCACATGAGCACCACGTTGGTCAGCTTCTGCTCATGGAGCCAGTCAAGGAACGCCTGCCCTTCGTGCCAGAATCCATTCAGGTTCGCGTGGTTGTCGCCCTTCATCAAGCGATCCGGGCCGATGATCGGCGTCGGTGAAATTATGACCCGGAAATCGGCGTCGCTGGCCAGCAGCGTCTTCTTCAACCAGGCTGTTTGCTCGGCGCCCCAGATAGATTTTTCCGGGCCGTCGGGCATGTCGTTGGGGGAACGAAAGTCCCGCCCTTCGAGCATCCAGAGCTGCACGCCGCGTCCCCAGCGGACGGTCCGATACGTCTTGTCGCCCATGGGAAACACCTGCTTGAAGACGCGCACGCCCTCCTCGTGAGAGAGCCAGTTGGCGTCGAGTACCCTCTTGTCCCTGCGCTCGATGATGCGCGTTTCCGAGCCGGCCTGTTTGCCGGCGATCCAGCGGCCCTTCATGTAAGGATCGGAATCGTTGAAGCGGTAATCGTGGTCGTCCTTCATGAAGTAACCGCCGACGTGGCGGTAATAATCCTTTATTGGCGGCAGGCCGAACATTTTTTGATAAGCGCCCCAGGCCTGCGCCACGTTGCGGGCGTTTCCCTGGCCGTCGTAATACACCGTGTCGCCCGCCGAGACGCAGAAATCGGGCTGCTGCGCCGCCATGTGAACGTAAGTTTCGGCGCCGCGAAGGTCCTGGCAGGTGGTCAAGTGAAACGTCACCGGCGCGCGCGCGCCCGGCCTGGGCGCGGTGACAAACGAGAACACATCCGAGCGCCGAGACGGGCTCTTGGCGTCGGCGCGGTATTCAACGCGGTAAAAGTGGCGTTGGGCCGGAGACAGGTTCGAAAGTCGGAATTGCACCGACCAATCCGCCTCGGGCTGGACGCTTTTCCAGCCGGTGGATTTTGCCTTCGCGAACGCTTTGTCGGTGCCGTAGTGCAGGCGCGCCTGGCCTTCGCGGCCGGGAATCAGGCCGTTGGCGTCCTGGCCCGGCGTCCGGGTCAACCGCACCAGCACGATGGCCGAGCGGTCGGTGATTTCGCCGGCCTTCGCCCCGGAGCCGAGGTGGATTTCGCCCTCTTTTTCCACGGCGTTGGCCGCGATATTCGCCGCGATCGCCAAGGCCAGCGCGAGGGTGACAGAGCGCAGGCGGCGGAAAGGGGACTTTGGTTTCGGCATGTTGGTTTTGTCTTCGGGCAATTGGGGCTACGCTCGGATTTTCAAGTCCGCGTGCGCGGCGAAATATTCGCGAACGGACTGGTCAAAAGTGGCCCGCACCTTCTCGGTGACGGAGCCGGGCCCCACAGCAAATGAAACGTCGTCTATGCTGCCCACCGGCGCGATTTCCTTGGTGGTCGAGGTGATGAAACATTCCTGGAAGGTTTTCAATTCCTCGACGCGAACGGGCCTTTCATGCGCCTGAAGGCTCGTGGCGGGAATCGCCTTGTCGAGAATCAGCCGCCGGGTGATCCCAGCCAGGATGCCCGCCGAGAGCGGGGGCGTGACGATGGTTTGATCGCGCACGAAAAAAATGTTCGACACGGCCGCCTCGGTGATTTCGCCCGCGAGATTGGTCATGACAACCTCGTCCGCGCCCCGCGACTGCGCCTCGCGCAGACAGAGGATGTTGTTCAGGTAATTGCCTGTTTTCCAGGCCGGATTGACCGTGTCGCTGTGCAGGCGGTGCATGGTCGTGGCCACACTCAGGCGCATGCCGTTGCGGTTCCATTTCTCGGGCAGCGGCCTCAGCGGTTGAACCAGGATCACGAAACTGGCCTTGTCAGCGAGCGAAACATCCAGGCCGATCGCGCCCGCGCCGCGGCTGATTTGCAATCGAATATACAGCTCGGGTTGCTGGCCGGTGACTTCGGTAAACTCCTTGGCGGTGCGGCGGATTTCCGCCAGGCAGGAGGCGCGATCCAGCGGCAACGCCATGTGCAGCGCGGCGGCGGATTGCTCCAGCCGCACCCAGTGCTCATCAAACCCAAAAATCGTGCCGTCATAGGTGCGCCACACCTCGTAGATGGCGTCGCCGTAGAGATACCCGCGGTTCAACGGAGAAAGGGACGGCTCGGTGGCGGGATGCAGCCGGCCATCGGTGTTGGCTTGGATGTAATGCGCGCTCATTTTTTGCGGGGATAATTCAAAGCAGAAGTGAGCCCGAATGAACACAGCTAATTTTGCGCGGACCGCCTGAAGGCGGAACTCCGAACGCTGGGTGTGATTATTTCCGGGTGATACGATTCGATTGCCACCTCTCCCCGGCCCTCT
>CALJZV010000195.1 GCA_937983475.1 uncultured Verrucomicrobiales bacterium | reverse complement strand
CGAGATGGCGCCCTTGATGGCGTAAGTAATCAACGGTGCAATCATGCCGTTGTATAGTGCCGAAGGTTTCCACACGGGCCTGGGAGTCAATTGCTTGAACTCCTTTTTTTGTTTCAATGCCAAAGCCTTCTGTTCCTCAAATCCGGCCAGCGCTCTTTTGAAATTTTCATGGGCCTCGGGATACGCGCCGAGAATCTCGGCCTTGTAACGCGGGTTGTTTTCCAGAACATCACGGCTCATCCAAACTTCCGCCGGGGAACCGCCCCAGGAGGTTTGGATCAGGCCGACGGGTACAGTTCGCGCGGCCTGCAAATCGCGTCCAAAATAATAGGCCACAGCGGAAAAGTCCTTGACCAGGTCGGGGGAACTGACCTCCCACGAAGCCTCCACGTTGTCCTGCGGGACGTCGGCCTTGACCTTGGGAACTTTGAAGAGGCGGATCTGGCTGTTGGTGGCGGCGGCAATGTCGGCGTCGGGCTGAAAGGCTTTTTTCATGGGCCAATCCATGTTCGATTGACCGCTGCATACCCAGACTTCGCCAACCAGAACATTGGTTAATTGAAGGGGCTTCCCGTTGCTGATGGTCAACGTGTCGGGGCCGCCTGCTTTGAGGGGTTTGAGTTTAACAAGCCATCTGCCGTTTTTCGCGACGGTGGAAACGCGTTGATCCCGGAACGTGACCGTGACGGTGTCGCCGTCGTCGGCCCAGCCCCACAGGGGGACGGAAGCGCCCTGTTGCAGGACCATGTTATGGGAAAATATGCCGGGCAGGCGCGGCTCGGTTCGAGGAACCCGGGCGGGCTCAAACGGGATGGGCGTTTCAGTTGGTGGCACCGGGGCTTCCGGCGCCGCCGGGGCGGAAGGCGGCATTGCCGGGCTTTGAACCGCAGCAGGCTGACCAGGAATTATGGGTCTGTCGGTGGAGGTTTTGCAGGCGGCCAGCAGAAAGGTTAAAGCCAGCGTCCCGTGAATGAGACAGTCTTTGAAATGCATGGGTCAAAGGATTCAACGCGCATCATGGGGCGTCAAGTTTCAGAAATCTTTTAGGAAAATAAACCGCCAGGAAGATAGGAAGCCGGGCAAACTCAGGCACCGCGGTTGGCGCGGGAAAGCAGCACCGCACCAAGGCCTTGAAACAGAAAATTGGGCAGCCAGACAATGAGGTGGGGCAGGTATTCGGGGTGAGTTTTGAGTGATTGTCCGAGAATGATGAAGCTGTAATAGGCCAGGACCAGCACGAGCGCGATGGCGATGCCGGCGCTGGTTTCGCGCCGATGAGCCCGGATGCCCAAGGGAATGCCGATGAGCGTGAACCCGATGCAGGCAAAAGAGAATGAGACCATGCGGTGCAACTGTACCTGCGCAGGTGTGGCTGGGATTTTCTTTTCCTCCAGGTCACGGATTTTTGCCCGGAGCTGGTGAAAGGTCATGTCGCTCAGCTTGGATTCCTTCTGTTTTTCCACGGACTGGCTGAGGTCAAGGGGCACTTCCCAATCCATTTTAAACGGGTGAACCGCCTCCTCACGCTGGATGGCTCCCCGGGCCTGAAAGAGGGTCAACGTCATCTGGCGGGTAGAGGCGTCGTAAATGAGTTGGCCTGTGTCGGCGTGAGCCCAGCGTTTCTCGCTTTCGATTTCCTGGTGCAGGAAGACGTCAGCGAGCTTTTCACCGTTGATTTTGCCGACATAAACGGTGTAGCCGCCCGGCAGGTCGTGAACGAACTGATTTTCCTGCAGGAGCATGGTCGGTTGGCGCAGGCCGGCGCTGTAAAGCAGGCGTTTGTAGGCGGTGCGACAGTGGGGAGCGAGTTCAAGGTTGACCCAGGCGCTCCCAGCGCTGAGGGCCACACTCAAGAGAAGAACCGGCGCCGCCAAGGCCATTAAACTGACGCCGCTGGCGCGCACGGCGGTCAACTCCTGGTCGGCGCTGAGGCGGCCAAACACCAGCAGCGTGGCGGTCAAAAGGCCCATCGGCAGCGCGAAAACCAGAACGAACGGGATTAGCAGGCCGACGGCTTTGATGACCAGAGAGAAGGTTGCCTGGCCTCCGACAAGCAATGGCAACAATTCCTTGAGGCCGTTTCCCAACAGCAGCACAAAGGTGAATACGACCACGGTCATGCCCAGGGTTGCCAGAACCTGTCGGGTGAGATAGCCGTGGAGCGTGCGCATGAGAAGAGACAACCCTGGGGCGAAATCAGCGACGAAGCGATTTCCAAGGTTCCTGATCGCTGACCTCAACCGTCACAGGGCCATCGCTTTTGGCCGGCGTCAGGATTGCCAGAAAATCCAGCACGCTGTCGCCGATGTTGTAGGTGCCATGCACCACTCCTGCGGGCAAATAAAGCGCGTCGCCGGCCTTCATGATTTTTTTTTCTTTTTCGATCCATTGTTCGGCCGTGCCGGAGAGGATATAGAGAATTTCCTCCATCCTCGGATGGAAATGAAATTTGTGCGCGGCGCCGGGCTCCAAATGGCAACGGACAAACATGACATTGGTGTCATGGACCATCCCGGGCTTGCACTGCCAATAGTGAGTTTTTCCCGGTGGCACAGGCTCAATCTCCGCTTCGGCAAAGGAAACCATTCTCCAAGCTGGAAGTGCGTCAGACATGGGCGGCAGTGTCTCGGTTGACGGAAAACCGAGTCAAGGCAAATGAAGCCCGCAGTCGAATGAAACCGCGCTCAGGCTGCCCGGCCATCAAGGCATTGCCGGACAAACTGCGCGAGTGTTTTGGGCTGGTAGGGCTTGGGAAGAAAATTGACGCCCTCGGAGAGCTTCAGTTTCTGTTCGAATAACTCGACACTGTAGCCGCTGGAGTAAATCACCTTGAGGTCCGGCCTGTCATTTTTGAGAAGCTCCGCGACCTCCAGTCCCGAAAGACCCTCAGGCATCACTATGTCGGTCAGCAGGAGGTCAATGTCATCCTTGTGTCGCGACCAGACAGTCAGTGCCTCCTTGCCGTGCATGGCTTCGAGAACGCGGTAGCCGTAAAACTCGAGCACGCTTGTGACCAGTTCGCGAAGGGCGGGTTCATCCTCGACAACCAGAATGGTCTCATGGCCGCCATTCACGCGGGTTGGAACCGGCTTTTCGGGTTGGTCGATCCTGGCGGGATCGTCCGCGGCCGGCAGAAAAATGTGAAAGGTGGTTCCCCGGTTGATCTGGCTTTTGACATCAATCCAGCCATGGTGTTGCTGGACGATTCCATACACTGTCGCGAGGCCCAAACCTGTTCCTTTGCCGATTTCCTTGGTGGTAAAAAACGGTTCGAATACGCGCCCAAGCACCTCCGGGTTGATGCCGCAGCCGGTGTCGGAAACAGTGAGGCAGACAAACGATCCTTCGCGGGCATCGGGATGTTTTTTGGCCCGCGCGGCATCGAGGGAAACTTTCTCGGTGGAGATGATCAGCTTGCCGCCATCCGGCATGGCATCGCGCGCATTGACCGCCAGGTTCATCAGGATCTGCTCAATCATTCCTGAGTCAGCAAGCACGGCTGGCAGACGGGGCGAATAATTGAAATGAAGCGAAATGTTCTCGCCCAGAAGCCGCTGAAGCATGTTGCTGGCTGTGGCGATGGTGTCGTTGAGGTCCATCGGCTTGAGCTGCATGATTTGCTTGCGGCTGAAGGTCAGCAATTGGCGGGTTAAATTGGCAGCGCGATCGGTGGCCATGGCCATTTGCTCCAGTGATTCGGCCATGTCCGGCGGGAGCGGGGAAATGGACGCCAACAAACTGATGTGCCCCTGGATAATGGTCAGAATGTTGTTAAAGTCATGCGCCACGCCGCCGGCGAGCTGCCCGATGGCCTCCATCTTTTGCGAGTGGCGCAATTGCTCCTCCAGATTGAGCCGGTCGGTGATGTCGTGGGCGCTGGCGAGCAAAGTGGGTTCACCTGCGAAGTCCAACAAGTCAACGGAGAGCAAGGTTTTTCGGAATTGACCGGAGCGTGTTTTGACATCCAGTTTCAAATCCCGCACAGCAGACTGCTTTTCGATCAGTGCAACCATGTTTTCCCGCTCTTGAGCCGAGGGCCAGATGCCCAATTCAAGCGATGTCCGGCCGATCATTTCCTCCCGGGCGTAACCCATCAGTCGGACCATACTGTCGTTTACATCAATGAAGCGTCCCTCTTTCAGCGTGTTGAGGCTCATTGGCACCGGGCTGGAGCGAAAAGCCTTCGAGAAGCGTTCTTCCGATTTTCGTAATGCCTGCTCGGCCTCAATGCGGTCCAGAGCGCCGAAACAGAAATCGGCCAACGATTGCAATACGTGTAAATCTTCCTTGTCATACGCCTGGGGCGAATAACTCTGAACGGACATCACACCGATGACGCGTGCATCGCTCCGAATCGGGACGAACATCAGCGAGAGGGATCGGCGCTTTGTGTCGCCGAAAGGAGACATGGCCGGCAATTCCTCCTCCGGTGCGGTCCTGAAAATTTGCTGGGCACCCTCCTGGATGATCAACCGGTCCCGAGGACTCAGTGTGTCGTCTCGAAGGTAATGGCGCGACATTGCCCGCTGGCCGTGAACCAGGTCGTAGGAAAGGACAGGAATCACCTTGGAATGGTCGGGCGAATATAACTGAAGATATGCGGAATCCCAACCCAGCAACTGATCGGCAACATCCAGGATTATGCGTGCCGCTTCTTCGCGGGTGCGGGTCTGGCTGAGCAGGTAGCCGAGATTGGAAAAAGCGGCACTTCGGGTCTCGGCCAGTCTGCGCTCGGCGATTTCTCCCATCAATTTTTTGTTGGCCGTGATCAGGTCGGCAGTTCGTTCCTGGATAAGTTGCTCCAGTCCTGCCTGGGCTTTTTGCAGTGTTTCCTCGGCCTTTTTTTGTTCGGTGATATCCCGGGTGATGCCGATTGTGCCGATGATGTTGCCCTGCTTGTCGCGGAAGGGCACTTTGCTGCTCAGTGCCCACCAAGTGCGGCCGTCGCGCCATGTTTCATGCTCTTCTTTGGCCAGAACCGGTTTGCCGGTTTTGAGAATATGCTGCTCGTCTGCCTGTGAAGCCTTGGCGTCGGCCTCGCTGAGGTAATCAAAATCGCTTTTGCCAATCATGTCCTCCGGCTTGCCGCCGGCAAAAACTGTGGCGAAGGAGGCATTGACGTGAGTGAAGCGGCCTTGGGCATCCTTGAAGTAAATGAAATCGGGGACGTTGTCCATCAGCGACTTGAGCAGGTGTTGCTCGTAGGCCAAATCGGTCTCGGTGCGTTTGCGTTCTTCAATTTCCTCATGGAGCAGGGTGTTGGCCTTGAGCAGTTCCACCGTGCGCTCCTTGACGCGGAACTCCAGTTCATCATGGGCCTGCCGGAGCAACTCCTGGGTTCGGATTCGTTCCAGCGCCCCGCCACAATGGCCGGCGAGTTTTTGGAGCACTTGCAAGGATTGTTGATCGTAGGCGTCCGGGGCATAGCTTTGGATGGACAGGATGCCGACGACTTTGTCCCCGTTATTAATGGGGACAAACAACAACGATGCTGAGCGTCTGTCGGTATTGCCAAAGGGCACCATTCCACTGGAAGGTTCCTCGCCGGTTTTGCGAAGAATCAACAGGGGCCCTTCCTCGAACACTTTGCGCATCAACGGGCTGACGGCGTGATCAACAATTGGAGTTTCACGCCGTTCACCATTGAACGTGTCGATGTGGATCACTGGCCGGGATTTTTGGAGGGATTCATCGCACAATCGCAAAGCAAAGGAGTCCCATCCGAGAGTTTTCTGGGCGGCGTCAGCGATGACCATAGCAGCGTCGCGCGGTGAGGTGGCTGCATTTAATTTGTCACCAAGGTTGGTAAGGACTGCCTCCCGCCTCAATTGTGATTGGATTTGCGCCTGCTGCTCGCGATGGCTGGCGCGAAGCCTTCCAATCCAACGCACAAAAAATCCAGCCGCTATTCCCAACAATGCAGCGCTCAGAGCCAATTCCCGTGCGGTAATGGTGAATAGTTGTTGGTTGAGCCACTCGGATGTCATGCTGCGGTCGGCCTCGGGATAAGTTGAGCAGTTTATACACCACATTAATGGCAAAAAAGAAGCCCATTCTTAAGAATGGGCTTTGAATTGAAAAATAACCGGGTCGCTTGGGAGCGAGCGGGAACTTCAGCTTAATTTGCCGTAAAACTCCTCAATGGCGGTCTTAAAGTTATTCTCCGCCACGTTGACGATGCCGATTTCGCGCTGGGCGTTTTCCTCTGAATCGCTCGCATGGGCGGCATTGATCATGATGGTCTGGCCGAACTCGCGACGGATGGAGCCTGGTGGCGCCTTGGACGGGTCGGTGGGCCCGAGCACATCGCGGATCTTGCGCACTGCCTCAACGCCTTCATACACCAGGGCAATGCACTTTTCGGTGCCGGGCTTGTCCCAGAGTTCCTTTGGCGTTTCCGAAGGGGCGCGGCCAGACATGAACTTTACGATGTTGTCAAACTGGTTGTCGCCAAAGAGCGGTCCGAGGATGTCTCCGAGTTGCTTTTCCTCTGTCTCGGGAATCTTGAAATGTAAATCGCGCTCCAGCGCGGTCTTGGCTTTGGAGGCGACCACGTCCTTGAGGCGGGTGCGCAGGATTTCCTTTACTGGTCCGTAAAACTCGTTGGCCTGTGCCACGCTCATTTGGAACACCTTGATGCCGATGATGTAAAGGCCGGTGCGCGAGAAAAAATCAATTACGTTGCCAGGACGCCCCGTGGGAAAGCGGAAATTGTCCGGCTTGATCAGCACCAGGGTGCGCTGTGATTTTTCCTCCGGCCCGTAGGCGATGGTGTCCTTGAGCAGTCCGCCGTCCTTGTCCGAGTAATTGGCCCAAAGCTTGAGCTTGACCTCGGCCTCCTCGGCATTGGGCGCGGCCAGAACAGCCGGTTCAAAGTAGGTCACTTTGCCGTTGTCATCGAGGACCAGATCGCCAAAGGTGTCGCGGATGGTTTCACCTCCGCGCCTCTCGGCGCTTATGTTGCCGATAACCGAGCGGATTTTGCGCACGGCGTCTTCTCCCTTGAACAGGAGCATCATCACGCGGCGACGGCGACCGGTTTTTGGATCCGGACTCATGTTCTTGAGAATGTATTGCCGGATCAGCTCTTGGATTTGCCGGTCTTGGGGGTCGGCGGCGGAAACCACCACTTCGGAGTATTTCTGGACCAGTTCCTCACTGGGAGCAAACATGCGCGCGCCAACCAGCTCCAGTCCTGTGCGGGTGATGAGGCGGGCAAAAATGCCGCCGGTGCGCGATTTGTGCAGGGAATAAGGGGTGATAATGACGTAAGCGAGTTGTTGGGACATAATGTTTAATTGGAGGAGCCAGAGGAGGAAACCGGGTTGTCTGTGTTAACTGCCGCGGGTGTGGACGCGGATTTTGCGCCCAGAATTTTAAACATGACCGTGCCGCAGGAAGGACAACGGCCTTTGATCGCCTTGCGTCCGTTTTTCATGGTTTCCTCAACGGCGTCGGCGATTTCCTTCCGTGCTTTGCACTTAACACAATATCCTTCAGGCATAAAAACAGCCCGCAACGACGCTATATGCGCCCTTGCAGTCGTGCAGTTACCTTATGGGTCGATTGTCCAGCCCGTCAACTGGGAAAAGCAAAGTCTGGTAGTAACACGTTGAATATTAATCGGATGCAAAACACATAAAGCGATGGCGCACGAACGGTAATGCGGAGTAAAGTGTTTCAAACGCCTTCCAGAGAGGCGCCTGTCATTGCTGTGTCGCCATCTGACGCAGGGCGGTTTTTAACACCTTGCCCGTAGCGTTTCGGGGGAGGGAGTCCACTGTCACGACGCGCCGGGGCACCTTGTAGTCGGCCAATTTCTCCCGGACAAAATGCAAAATGGCCTTTTCATCCAGCGTTGCTCCGTCATGGGGCGCGACAAAGGCCATCGGTTGCTCTCCTTTGCGCGCATCGGGCACGCCAATGACAGCGGCTTCCTTCACACCAGCAAACTTGTAAAGGACTTCTTCAATTTCCCGGGGATACACGTTGATGCCGTTGACCAAAAGCATGTCCTTCTTGCGGTCGGTGATGAAATAATATCCCTCGTCGTCCACGTGACCGACGTCCCCGGTCAGCAGCCAGCCGTCGCGCATGCATTTGGCGGTTTCCGCGGGTTGATTCCAGTAGCCTTGCATCACGTTGCCGCCGCGGACGCAGATTTCTCCGGTTTGTCCTGCGGGCAGCAGCGTTCCGTCATCGGCCTGAACGCTGACTTCCACATGGGGAATCGCCTTGCCGATGGAGCCGGCCTTTTGGCGGTCCAACGGATTGAAGGTGACCACAGGGCTGGCTTCGCTCAACCCGTAGCCTTCGACGAGTGGGAAGGGGAACTTTGTGGAGAACTCCCTCAAAATTTCCCCAGGCAACGGCGCGCCGCCGCTGATGCACAGCCGCAGGGGCAGTTGGGCGGGAACAGAGGGGTGCATCAAGGTCCTGAAAAACTGCGGCACTGCGGGCAAAATGGTCGCGCGATTCTGCACCACGTCCTGGATGATGTTTTTGGGAGGATGGAGGGATTTGATCAGGAGTATGGAACCGCTGACGCTCAACGGCAGCAGGATGCCCACCGTCAGCATGAAGCTGTGAAACATCGGCAGCACGACGACAAAGCGGTCCTCGCCCACCGCGCGAAGCACCTCGCGGCAACTGGCCACATTGTGGAGCAGGTTTCCATGGGTCAGCATTGCACCCTTCGGCCGGCCGGTCGTGCCCGACGTGTAAATGATCACTGCCAAATCCGATTCGTCCCGGCTGGAAGGCGTTTCTTGGTCATCAGCAACGCCCTTTTCGGGCATGTGTTCGATTTGGATAAACTTGAGATTCGGCTGCAAGGGGGAAAGCTTCGCTGCTCCGTCAGCCATGCTGGAGTCGGTGATGACCACTTCGATGCCGGCATCGCCCAGGATGTAGGTCACTTCCTCGGGTTTGAGGAAGTTATTCACCGGTGCTACCACAGCGTCCGCCTGCCAGACGCCTACCAGCGCAGGGATGAACTGCGGGCAATTTTTTAGCCACAGCGCCACGCGGTCGCCGGCCTTTATGCCCAACTGCTTTAATTGGTTGCGAATCCATAAAGACTGCGCGTGAAGGCGGCCATAGGAGAATTGTTCGTCGCCCCAGAAAACGGCGGTCTTGTCAGGATTGGCTTGAACGGATTCGTTGAACGCGGTTGCCAGGTTCATGGCCCGAGAACATAAAAAGCCAGGTGCCCGGAGTCGAGAGAATGTCGCCGCCTTTTGGCTTTTAGTGGTGTGCAGTTTCGGCTAGTTTTGCGCTCGCATGCCCGGAAAACGCAAAAGCGATGGGAAAAAATTGCCCGATTCGGCCGTGTTGATGAGAAATTTTTTCGTCAACCGCGACCGGAATCCGTTGCTGGAAGCCCAGGAGTTGGTTTATCTCGCCTGGGAATCCACCAACCGGCGGGAACGCGTTGCTTTGGCCAAGCAGGCCTTGGAAGTTTGCTCGGACTGCGCCGATGCCTACGTCCTGCTTGCCGAGGAGTCGGCCAATTCTTATGAAAAAGCCCGGCAGTATTACACCGAAGGCGTCAAGGCAGCCGAGCGAGCGATTGGCCAAGAGCGGTTTCGCAGTTGGGCAGGTGGATTTTGGGGCGTTTTGGAAACCCGACCTTACATGCGCGCCCGTGCCGGGCTGGCCGTCTGCTGCTGGGAGGCGGGCGACCGGGAGGAAGCCATGGAGCATGCATGGGCCCTGTTGAAGCTCAATCCCAACGACAACCAAGGAATCCGGTACCTTCTGGCAAACTGGCTTTTGGCCGAGCGGTGTGAGGCGGACCTGAAAAAACTATTCAGGCAATATCGCAACGATCCTACCGCGGCGTGGCTGTTCAACCGGGCGCTGTGGGCGTTCAAATCCGAGGGCCCCGGACGCAAGGCGGCCACTGCGGTCAAGGAGGCCATTGCCGCCAACCCCCACGTGCTGTCGTTTCTTCTGGGTCTGGTTCCAGTGCCCAAGCACGGGCCGGACCGTTACGCCATGGGCAGCGAGGAAGAGGCGGCTGCCTACGCATCGGATGCCTTGTCCAACTGGCGCAATGCGCCTTACGCCTTGGATTGGCTACGGGAGTTTCGTGGGGAGAAAACCTCAAAAAAGCGGCCTTGAGAACCGGGGAATAATGCTTTGCTAACTGCTGACCGCTTTGGCGGCTTTTGGCCTTTATTTTTTTAAAGCCAGCTTGGTTTCCTGCTGCAATTCCTCGAGCTGGGGGCGCAATTGGTTCTTGTCCTCCTTGCTCATGCGGTCGATGAACAGAAGTCCGTTTAGGTGATCCACTTCGTGCTGGATGGCGCGCGCCAGCAGGCCTCCGGCGCGAAAGGCAACGGGTTTGCCTTTGTCGTTCAACGCAGCGACCTCAACGGATTCCGGGCGCGCTATGTCCGCATAGACTTCAGGGAAACTCAGACAGCCTTCCGGGCCGGCGACGGGTTCACCATAAGGCTTTATTTCCGGGTTGATCAGGGTCAACGGCATGAAGGCGTCCACGTCTGCCTGTTTGCCATTTAGCTCCAGGCTCGAGGGCCGGTCCTCGACGCCACTGACGTCGATCACGGTTAATTGAAGCGCCTTGCCGATTTGTTGCGCGGCCAGGCCGACGCCGTGGGCGGCGCGCATGGTGTCAAACATGTCGGCGATCAACCGCGTGATTTCAGGCGTGATGGCCTCGATCCTTGCGCCCTTTTGCCGCAGGACCGGGTGCCCGTATTTTACAATTTCAAGAACCATTGAGTTTCCTTTTTTCTTATTTTGACGGCCAATGACGCATCAGATTCGCCAGTTGTCCAATGGCCGGACTGTGCGCGGTGCGGACGTAGTGTCCGCTGGTGGAGACAGGCTCATCGCATTGTTCAATCCCAGGAGTTTGCCCAGGCAGAAGCCCGAATTGAAATGATCCCCCGCGCCGGTGGTGATCAGCGGTTGGGCGACAAACGGCCCCTCCACCAGGTCCACGGTGTCGTCGCTGACGGCCAGCGCGTAACTGACCGGGTGCACCACCAGTGTGTTGAGTTTCAAGTGTTCATTGATTTGGCGGGCCAGTTTGGAAAGGCACTCGGGGGAGTCTGCATGGAAAGACAGCCCGAGAACCTTGCCGATTTCACAGGCTTCCTTTTCGTTCAAACCGAGGATGACGTCGAAATGGTTTTCAAATTTGGAAATCAGATTCAATGCGCGGCGGATGTCTTCGGGCTTTCGTTTTTCGGGGTCGGCCAGATCGAAGAACATTTTCCTGCGCGGCCCCTTTAAATTAACGCAAACCTCCGCAAGCACCGCCTCCCAGATGTCGCTCATGGCCGGCAGCATTGTCCAGTTGACGAACCCCGCCAGGTCGGCCTGGGCCATTTGTTCGGCGAAGGGTGCGGCGCCGAAACGCTCCTTGATGTTGGCCCAGTTGGCGTCCCTTAACGGAGTGTGCTTGCCGAGCATGATTTTGCCGTCGTCAAACTCCAGCGCATCGGTATGGCCGGGCTCGGCGATGGAATGAACCTCCGCCCGCTTGGCAAAACCCTCGAAAACAGGGTGAAGATTGGGGTAGCCCAGCGTGCCCAGGTAGGTGACATGCAAGCCGAAGCTGGCAAGGGCGTTGGCCATAATGGGGCCGTTGCCGCCCAGTTTGGTCTGGCGCGTGACCAGTTCGAGATTGGTGCTTCTGCCGGCGGCCGCCGCCAGGCGCTCGGCCAGGCGGCTGATGCTGGGAATCCGGTCAAAGCGATCGGCATCGTGGCGCTTGTCCACGACATGGATGATCTCATCCACGAAACCATCCAGCCCGACAAAGGCTTTTAATTGACTGACGCGTGCTTCATTGGCCAGAAGGGTATCGGCGCACGCTTCTCGAAGTTCAGCAGTATTCATCAATTGTGTTGTTGACCGTAGGGGCGACCAAAGTTTGGAGAAAATGTAACTCAGTCGACGCTGACGCCCGTGATGCGGAGAATCCGCTCCAGGTCGTCGTCATTGAAAAATTTGATCTCCACCGCGCCCTTTCCTTGCTTGTAGCGGACACTCACTTTGGTTCCGAAGCGTTCCTGAAGCTTGTTTTCCACATCCCGCACATGGGGATCGCGAGGCAACCCGACCTTGGAATCGCCTCCATTGGATACCATGGGAGATTTCTGGAGATGGCTGACCAGTTCCTCGGTCTGGCGGACGCTGAGGCCGTTTTTCAAGATGCGTTCCGCGGCGAGTTTCTGGGAGTCGCTTGCTGGAAGGCCGAGTATCACTTTGGCATGGCCGACTGAGAGACGGCCATCGCGGACATAGCCTTGGATTTCTGAGGGTAGCTTGAGGAGGCGCAGCGCATTGGCCACCACGGCGCGGCTTTTGCCGACCTTGGTCGCGGCTTCCTCCTGGGTGAGTTGAAACTGGTCTATAAGTTGATTGTAGCCCAGCGCCTCCTCGATCGGGTTGAGGTTTTCGCGTTGCAGGTTTTCGATCAGCGCCAGCTCCAGAACGGCCCTGTCGTCTGCGCTGCGCACGATGACCGGCACCTGGGTTAATCCTGCCAGTTGAGCGGCGCGCCACCGGCGTTCGCCGGCAATCAGCTCGTATTGATCACCCTTGGGGCGGACAATCAGCGGCTGCAAAATGCCTTGTTCACGGATGGAGTCGCATAGTTCCTGTAGTGCGTCCGCCGAAAAATCCTTGCGAGGTTGAAAGGCGCACGGCTCGACGCGGTGAATGGCAACCTGCAGGACGCTTTCCGAGGGCGGTGGGGCGGTTGCGGGAGGGGCCGATGGAGCCGCGGATGGCTCGTTTGAAAACGGCGAGGTTCTCCCAGCGCCACCTCCGAGCAGCGCGCTCAATCCTCGGCCTAAGACTGGTTTTGCCATGCGCCTGAGCATACTTAGTTGAGGGAGGGACAACAAAGGAAAAAGTAGATCAACACCGATCCCTGATGGTTTTCCTGACTTCCCAACGTCTTGGGACGTGGCTAGGTTGTTTGAACAAATCAGGCAACAAACAACTCAAAGTTGCGTGAGTTTGAATGCCAATCACATATATCCAACAATCATGACCACGAAATCATTGTTCATTTTGGCGCTGTGCGCGGGATTGTTCGCGGCAACGGTTCCGGTTCGCGCGGCCGATGTTGTTCAGCCTCTGCCCAAATCGCCTGCCCTGGACCTGGCGCGCCAGCTCAACCAGGCGTTTATTGAGGTTGCGGAGAAAGTGTCGCCGGTCGTGGTGGTCATCGAAGTGACCCAGAAAGCCACGCCCCGCTCCACACAGGACGAGTCGTTCTGGGAGATGCTGCCCCCGGAGTGGAGAAGATTTTTTGAAGAGCATGGGCGAGGGGAAAACGAAGGGCGGCGTATTCCTCGGCAAACGCCCCAGGGTCGTGGCTCCGGGATCGTTTTGAGTGAGGATGGTTTTATTTTAACCAACAACCATGTCGTTGAAGATGCCGAGAAAATCACCGTTCGTTTCCGCGATGGCCGCCAGTTCACGGCCAAAGTGCAGGGTGCGGACCCGCAATCGGACCTGGCTGTAATCAAAATTGACGCCAAGGGATTGACCTCCGCCCGGTTTGGCGACTCGTCGGCTGCCAGGGTGGGGGAATTTGTCCTGGCGATTGGCGCTCCTTTCAACCTCGATTACAGCGTGACCATTGGCCACATCAGCGCCAAGGGCCGCTCGGGAATCATTCCCGATCCGATGCTCGACCAGGATTTTATTCAGACCGATGCCAGCATCAATCCCGGCAACAGCGGTGGGCCGCTTGTGAATCTTTACGGGGAAGTGATCGGCATCAACTCGATGATACGCGGCATCGGCACGGGCATCGGATTCGCAATTTCAAGCAACCTGGCCAAGCTCATTTCCGAGCGCCTGATCAAGGAGGGCAAGTTTGTGCGCTCACGAATAGGCATCGTTATTCGCGATTTGCGGGAATATCAGGAATACAAGTCTCAGGTTCCCGGACTGGAGGACGGCGTGGTCGTTGACCAGATAATGTCCGATGGGCCTGCGGGCAAATCCGATTTGAAAGCCGGCGATGTGGTGACGGCCGTGGACGGCAAGACTGTGAAAACTTCGCGCGAATTGAAGGAGCAAATCGCCTACAAACGCCCCGGCGACATGGTCCAGTTGGATGTGGTGCGACCCACCACGGGCGGGAAAACCAAAAATTTGAAAATCAAAGTAAAGACGGAGGCGTTTCCCGATTCCGAAGTGGCTTCCACGGGCAAAAAAGGGCCGGGCACAACCGAGGAGTCGTCGAGTTTCGGCCTGACAGTCAAAACGCTGTCGCAGACGCTTGCCGACGAATTTGGCGTAGACGAAACCGAGGGTGTCATAGTGACGGAGGTGGCGCAGGGCAGCATTGCTGCGGAGAAAGGAATCAAGCCTGGCGATGTCATTACCGAGGTAAACCGTGCTCCGGTCGCCAACGTCAAACAATTCCGGGAAGCCATGAAGGCTGCGGATACGAAAAAAGGTGTGATCATTAACTTTGTCAGCAAAGGCACCAGCCGCTTCACCGTGTTGAAGGAAGATTGAACGATCCAGGGAACCCGTTAAATCATTGCAACCCTGCGCTGTTTTAACTATGTACCGCTTCCATGCGTTTTATTGGCGGCGTCATTGAAAAACTCCAGCGGCATCCCAAGCGAATCGTGTTCCCGGAAGGCACGGAGCCGCGCGTCCTTCAGGCCGCCCGGCAGTTTTATTCGTTGAGGCTGGGCGTTCCCATCCTGCTCGGTGACCGCACGAAAATTAAGGATTCCGCGGCCCGCCTGAATGTTTCACTTGAAGGCATCCGCATCATCAATCCCGAGGAGAGCGAGGACATTGAGTCCTTCGCGCGGCGGTATGAACTTCTGCGCCGCTCCAGGGGCATTCGCTTTGCAGAAGCCCGCGAGGCGATGCTTAAGCCCAACTATTACGGCGCCATGATGGTGGCGATGCACCAGGCCGATGGCTTGGTATCGGGAACCAACGAAGTGACGGGCAGTGTGCTGCGTCCGCTATTCCAGATCATCAAAGTCGCGCCAAAAGCCACCACGGCTTCCAGTTGCATGGTGATGGAGGTGGAGGATGGGCGTTTTGGCGAAAGTGGCGTGATATTTATGGCCGATTGCGGGGTGATTCCTGATCCGACAGTGGACCAGCTTGCCGACATTGGCGTGTCCACAGCACAGTTGGCTCATCAACTATTGGGCACCCGGCCCCGTGTTGCCCTGCTGTCGTTCTCCACCAAGGGCAGCGCCACGCATCCTTCGATCGGCAAAGTTCAGGCCGCCACCGCGCTGGCGGAGAAGAAGGCCGCCGAGCAGAAAATTGACGCGGACTTTGAGGGTGAATTGCAGGTGGACGCCGCTTTGGTGCCGGAAATCGCCCAGCGCAAGCTGCCAGACAATCATGTGGCGGGCAGAGCCAATGTGCTGGTGTTTCCGGACCTCAACTCCGGCAATATTGCCAGCAAGCTTATTCAGCATGTGGCGCGAGCCAATGCGTATGGCCAGATTTTGCTGGGGCTGGACCGGCCGGCGGCGGATGTCTCTCGAGGTTCAAATTCCCACGACATTCTGGGTGTGGCTGCCATTGTGGGTGTCCAAGCCATCCAGTTCGCCTCGCTGCATTCCGATCTAAAAAAGCGCCAACCGGGAGAGCCGTTTATGGCTGCCTGAGCCGAGGCGCGACTCTTCTTTTAATTTCCCATGAACACCACCACGCCCCGCGTATTCATAGCCGCGACGCGCCAAAACGATGGCAAAACCACCACGTCGCTGGGGTTGCTTGCGGCTCTAAAGACCTTTTATCCCCGAATTGGCTACATCAAGCCGGTGGGACAGCGGTTCGTGGAAATTGCCGAACATAAAATTGACGAAGACACCGTCCTCATGGACAGCGTTTACAAGCTCAACTGCCCGCTGGTGGACATGAGCCCGATCGCGGTGGAGCCTGATTTTACCCGCAAATACATTGAGTCGGCCAACTACGACGTGCTGGCGAGGAAGATTCAAAAGGCATTTGATCGCGTGGCATGGGAGAAGGATTTTGTCCTGTGCGAAGGCTCCGGCCATGCGGGTGTCGGCTCCGTTTTTGACCTGTCCAACGCGCAGGTGGCCAAAATTCTCAACGCCAAGGTGGTCATCGTCACCCGGGGCGGCATCGGCAAGCCCATTGATGAAGTGGCCTTGAACCAGGCGCTGTTTGAGAAGGCCGGCGTCGAAATCATCGGGGTCATCATCAACAAAGTCATTCCCGAGAAAATTGATTTTGTTGCGGATTTCGCCCGGCGCGGCCTGAAGCGCAAAGGGCTGGATCTGCTGGGTGTCATTCCGCATCACAAGATGCTGTCGCGCCCCAGCCTGCAATCGATTCGCGAGGAATTAAACGCCGAGTTGCTGAATAAAACGGCACAAATGAAAAATCTCGTCGAGGATGTGGTCATCGGCGCGATGTGCGCCGACAACACGGTTCCGCTGTTCAAGTGCGGGGTGCTGCTGATCACGCCGGGAGACCGCGAGGACATTATTCGGGCTGCTGCGGCGCGCTTCTCGGACGGCAGTTGCGACGGTCTGGCCGGCATCGTGTTGACGCGCGATTTTCGCCCCAATGAATGTGTCCTCAAGGTCATCCGCACGCTGAAGTGCCCGGTGCTCCTGGCCAAGGGTGACAGCTACGAGGTTGCCTCCAAAGTCCATGACTTGATTGTGAAAACCCGCCCGGATGACCTGGAAAAAATTGCCCTGATTCGCGATCTCATTGGCAAGCACGTCAATGTGGAAAAACTTCTGCAATCCATTGGAACAACCCCATGAAACCCGCAATTGCCCTAAACCCAGTCTTAGACAACCTGCCTGTGTACCAGCCGGGCCGGCCCATTGAAGAGGTCGCGCGCGAGCTGAACCTGCCCGCCAGCAGCATCATCAAGCTCGCCTCCAACGAAAACCCGCTTGGCCCATCGCCCAAGGCCTTGGAGGCCATGGAGCGGGTCTTGCGCAATCTCCATTTGTATCCCGACGGCAACGCCTATTATGTGAAAAATAAACTGGCTGGGCATCTTGGGGTTGAGACGGGACATCTCATCCTGGGAAACGGTTCCAATGAAATCATTGAATTCGTTGGCCACGCCTTGATGGCTCCGGGAACCGACGTGGTCGTCTCGCAGTACTGCTTCGCCATTTATCCCATCATCTCGAAATTGTTTGGCGCCAATGTGGTGACCGTTCCGGCGCGTGATTATGGTCATGATTTGCCGGCCATGCTCCGTGCCATCACTCCCAATACGCGCGTGATGTTCGTGGCCAATCCCAACAACCCCACTGGCACGCTGGCGCCTCGCGAAGAGGTGGTTGAACTGATTAACAAGGTTCCGCCGGAGGTGCTGTTGGTGATGGATGAAGCCTATATTGAGTTTCTGGAATCGCCGGTGGATTTGCTGCCGCTCATCCGCGACGGACGCAAGCCCAACCTGCTGCTCATGCGGACCTTCTCCAAGATTTTCGGCCTTGCAGGTTTGCGCCTCGGCTACGGCATTGCTGTGCCGGAACTGGTCTCGGCTTTGGAGAAAGTGCGCCAGCCATTCAACATCAACTCGCTGGCCCAGGCCGCGGCACTGGCCGCGCTGGATGACAACGAGCATCTGCTCAAGACCCGAGCCAACAATTTCCAGGGTCTTCGCTTTCTGGAAAATGAACTGCGCCGGTTGCGGCTGGAGTTTGTTCCCTCATCGGCCAATTTCATCATGGCGAGGGTGGGGGACGGGCAGCGCGTTTTTGGCGAACTGCAAAAGCTGGGCGTCATCACCCGGCCGATGGGCGGCTACCAGCTTCCGGAGTGGATCCGCATTTCCATTGGCACTCCGGCCGAAAATCAGCGCTGTGTGGAAGCGCTTCGCCAAGTGTGCGGGCAGGGAACTTCTAATTAATTAAAAGTCCTGGCCTTCCTTCCGCAGGTTAGATGCCTGTCTGAAACTGGCTTGGCTTGCTCAGGCTTTCTTGCCGGATTTCTCGGACGCCAACTCAGCCTTGATGCCGTCAATCATCGTCATCAACTGGCGTCCGTATTTCACGTAGCTGTCGTAAACCACCCTGTCATCGGCCTTCACCGTGGCGTCATGGAACACGACGGCGACGTGCGGTTCGATGGAAATGCCGGCGTCATAGCCGCGCGCAAAGGCGTCCTTTAAAATATCCCGAACCCTCGCCTTGCCTTCGCCCGGATAATTGTAGTCGGGTTCGTGCTTGGTGGGGTTTGGTGTGGCGTCCTTGACGTGGATATGGGCCACGTGATCGCGGATGTCGACCCAGAATTCCCACGGATCCTGGTGGGGCCACGGCTTGGTCTTGCTGCGGTCGGTGTGGAAAATCGGGTTGCCGGGGTCGAACACCCAGTTCAATCCCGGACAGTTTTCCAAGAGCTCCAGTCCGTGTTGCCAGCTCATGCCCCCGTAGTTCATGCAGTTCTCGTGAACCGGCTGGATGCCGGCGTCGAGGAACATTTTGGTGACTTCGCGAATGCGCTCAAAGACCACCGCAGGCGTCTTTTCCTCGTCGTCCTTGGGCTTGAAGCTCATGATCCGGACAAATTTCGCGCCGACCTTGTGCATGCGCGGAATGCAGCGTTTGACCTCGCAGACCGTCACATCCCAGGGTGTGTCCACGTTCTTGGCCCAATTGGCGATGGCCGAGCCGAAGGCGTAAACCTGGATGCCCGACTGGTTTAATTTCTCGATACATTGGCTGAAGGCTTCCTCGGGAATGTCGTGGAAATTGCCCTTGGGAAATCCGGGCACCTCGGCCAGGCGCATTTCCAGATGCTTCCAGCCAAGTGCCTGGGTTGCCTTGATCTGCGCGTCAATGTTCGCGCCCGCTTCGTCGCCAATGCCTGTGAGAATCATAAGTCAGTCAGATGTAACAGAATTTGATGGGTGAACAACTTTCTCTTTCGGGAAAATAAACCGGTTGAGTTGAATTATCGGGTGAAGGATTTGGTGAAGTCCTCGCTGGAAATTTCCACGACCTTTTTCTCGGTTTTCGATTCGGCAATCAACTGCTGGAGCTTGCACTCGTAGGCCGCGCTGTCCATGGGCAGCTCCACAGTCTGGTTGATCAGCCCGGAGTAAAGCATCACGTTGGCCAGTTCGATGGAATGAATCCCTTCTTCGCCCGGCGAAATGAGCTTCGCTCCATCAAGAATGGCGTCGGTGAAGTTTTGCATCAACGTGGCGTGCTGCGCCGGCGTGACAGAGATGGGCACGTCCACCGTCCAGGTTTCGGGCTTGGCAAAGCCGAGCTTGGCCGTCTTGCACTGCTCGATCATCGACACTTCATTGCGCAGGAAGCTGAGCTTGTCGCTCTCAAGGACCAGTCGCCCCATGGTGCCGGCGATTTCAAGGCGGTTGGTGCCCGGAGCTTCGCCCGTGGAGGCGATGAACACGCCGGAGGCCTTGTTGGGAAATTCCAGGTAGGCCGTGACGTCATCCTCGACCTCGATGTTGTGGTAGCGCCCCAGTTGCACAAAGCTGCGCACGCGCGCCGGCATGCCCAGCAGCCATTGCAGCATGTCAAGCTGGTGCAGGCATTGGTTGATTAAAACCCCGCCGCCCTCGCCTTTCCACGTCGCGCGCCAGCCGCCGCTGGAGTAATAGGCCTCGGTGCGGAACCAGTCGGTGACAATCCATGAAAAGCGGACGATGTCGCCCAGGTGACCGTCGGTCAGTAGCTTTTTAATTTTCGCATAGCGCGACTCGGTGCGGAGCTGGAACATCGCTGCGAAAACCAGTTTTGGGTGTTTCCGGCGCACTGCGATGAGCCTCTCGGCGTCGGCCTTGTGCGCCGAAATGGGCTTTTCCACCATGACATGCTTTCCGGCGTTCAGGGCGGCTATGCCCAGGCTGGTGTGTTGGTAGTGTGGCGTGGCGATCAGCACGGCGTCCACTTCGCTGGAGCGGATCAGTTCCTCGCCGTCTCCGAAAATTTTCACGCCGCGCTGCTTGTAGGCCTCCAACTTCTGGGGCGAAGTGCTGCATACGGCCGTCAGCTCGCAGCGATTGACTTTGCCGGACAACAGGTATTCGGCGTGATGCTTGCCCATGTTTCCCATGCCGATGATGCCAATGCGAACTTTGCTCATAATCTTGAAAAAATGAAACCGCAGCATCGGGAGCGCCCCAAAAACGTGGCAAGGAGATTTTCCGGTTATTCGTAATCGTTTACTGCCACCACCAGGTAATTAAAGGGGCAATCGCAAGGCTGGGAAGATAGTTGGTCATTTCGATTTTTTTAA
>CALJZV010000194.1 GCA_937983475.1 uncultured Verrucomicrobiales bacterium | reverse complement strand
TAGAACTCCACGCCCAAGCAATTCCCAGCCCCGTCGGGGCGGCATATTCCGCTCCTACGGAGCTTGTTCATTGTGGTGGGCTGGATTCTACAAATAGGCCGCGCCTGACGGAGCTCGGTGGTTACACTCCCATGACTTGGCAGTGTCTGGTATTGCTGAATCCCAGGAAGTTATCGGACTCACTTGCTCCCCGGCTTGACGGCGGGGATTGCGGCGAGGTCGGGCGGCAGATGGTTGGGGTCGAACGTCTCCACCTTGAGGGCAATCAGGCTGTGCATCGGCACGCCAAGGTCCACGGTCCCGTTGGAGCGGTCCACGATCATGGCCACGGCCAAAGGATTGCCGCCATGGGCCCGGACAATGTCCCGAGTTTACTGAACGCGCCCGCCCTTGGTCACGACGTCCTCCACCACCAGAAGTTTCTCGCCCGGGGCGATTTTGAATCCGCGACGCAGCACCAGTTTGCCCTCTTCCTTTTCGGCAAATATAAAGCGCACCCCGAGCTGGCGGGCGACCTCCTGGCCGATCACCAGGCCGCCCATAGCCGGAGCGATGACGGTTTGCGCGCCGAGGGAACGGACCTTGTCGGCCAGCGCTGCGCCAAGTTTTTCCACGATGGGCATCTGTTGGAGGGCCAGGGCGCATTGGAAGAACTGCCGGCTGTGCAGGCCGCTGCGCAAAATGAAGTGGCCTTCGAGCAACGCGCCGGTCTGGCGGAAAATCTGCAACGCTTGGTCGGTTGTCATGGGCGCACACTGTAAAAGGCGGCTGCAAAGTTCAAAGTTTAAAATCCGCGCGGTTCATTTAACCAAAAGAACGCGTCTGGATTCGCACTTTGCGCTTTGAACTTCGCGTGGTGACTGATTAAACAATGCGCCATGCCCAAATGGGCCAAGTTCATTGTGGCGATTCTGCTGCTGCCGGTCTGCGTCGGCGCTGCCCAGACGCTTTGGAAGGTGCTTAAAGCCTCCGGAAGCGCAGACACGTTCTGGGCGGCGATGCTGGCCGGGGCGGCGTGCTGGGTGGTGATCTTTCTCATGCTGCCCAAGCCGATGTGGGTGTATGTGTTCGGCCATGAGTTGACCCACGCGTTCTGGGCATGGCTGTTTGGTGGCAAGGTCAAGCGCTTCAAGGCGACGTCCAACGGCGGGCACGTTGTGGTCACCAAACATAATTTTCTCATTGGCCTGGCGCCGTATTTCTTCCCGCTTTACGCAGCGCTGGTGGTGGCGGTGTTCGTGGTGGGGCACCTAGTCTGGAACTGGAACCGGTTCGAGGTCTGGTTTCATTTGCTGCTGGGCGCGGCCTATGCCTTTCACGTCACGCTCACCTGGCACGTGCTACAGACGCGCCAGTCGGACATCACGCAGCAGGGGTATTTTTTCTCCGGTGTCGTCATTTTTTTGGGCAACATTTTCATTTTGCTGGTGGGCATTCCCTTGCTGACGGCGCGGGTGACCTTGCCGACGATGT
>CALJZV010000193.1 GCA_937983475.1 uncultured Verrucomicrobiales bacterium | reverse complement strand
GGACCGTGTCTCAGTTCCAGTGTGGCTGGTCGTCCTCTCAGACCAGCTACCCGTCTTAGCCTTGGTGAGCCGTTACCCCACCAACTAGCTGATAGGCCGCGGGCTTATCCTGTAGCACTAGGTCTTTCGATCCCCAGCTTTTGTTTCCAGATGATGCCATCCAAAAACCACATTAAGTATTAGCTTCGATTTCTCGAAGTTATCCTGAACTACAGGGCAAATTACCCACGTGTTACGCACCCTTGCGCCGCTCCAACTTATGAATATTGCTACCCAAAAGTTAGCGCTCGACTTGCATGTCTTATCCACGCCGCCAGCGTTCGTTCTGAGCCAGAATCAAACTCTCCGTTTAAAATTAAACGTAGTTGATTCGCACTAAAAAAATTAGTGCTGTATTATTAAAACTCAATGCATTTTTTAATCAAAAAATAATGCAATGAGGGCTTATCACTTATCGCACAATTCAATTTTCAATGAACGAATACAGATTTAACTGTATTACGAAATTTTACAGTATTTGACGACAAAAAATTGTTATCGGCTTGTAAATACAAGTCAATAACTTTTACTTTTATAAAATACTTAACCAAAATGTTTCAGTCAAGTAACTATTTAATTATTATTTCCTTTTTCCCTTTAAACTTACCCACTCTTCCCTGTCGTTTGTTAAAGAACGCCGTCATATTATCGCTCCAATACAACAACGCAAGAGTTTTTTAAAAAATATTTTAAACCGATTTTACTCCAAAAAATAGTAAGCCTTCCAAACGGTCATACAATCATCAGATCTCGTTTGCAAAACCGCTCAATTATATTGGTCTCATTGAGTTTGAACTGCCTTACGACGCCCTTCCAATTTCTCTCCAGCACCGAACTTTATCCTACTTTCCCACCGCCGGGCTGCTGGTCGGTTTTTCCTCAAGCTCGTAGATTTTTCCGTCGTAGCAGAGGATGTACAACTCGCCATCGTCGTCTTCGCCGAAGCTGGCGATCTGGCGGGGCGGCGTGACGCCGGCAGGCATGTCCTCCAGCTTGCCGTGAACCACCACCCTGCCCTTTTCGCACCGCAATCCCCACAACGTGCCGAGGTTGAAATCGCCATACAGATAAACGCCGCGCAGCGCGGGGAGCTTGCTGCCGCGATACACATAGCCGCCGGTCACGCTCAGGCCCGGGGAATGGTCGGTCTTGGGCAGCGCGGGATGCGGATATTCGAGAATGGGGTCAATGAATCTGACCCCGGCGGGCGGCGCGTTGGTGCCGAACTCGTGGAATCCTTCGCGAAAGCTCCAACCGTAGTTGCCGCCCTTGACGATGAGGTTGATCTCCTCCCATTTGCTCTGCCCCACGTCACCGCAGTAAAGCTCGCCCGTCTTGCGGTCAAAGCTGAACCGCCACGGGTTGCGCAGGCCCCAGGCCCACGTTTCAGGACGGGCCGCCGGATTCTTCACAAACGGGTTGTCGCGCGGGATGCCGTAGGCCAGCGATCCGGTCCGGGAATCCACATCGATGCGGAGAATTTTTGCCAGGAGGCTCGAAAGGTCCTGGCCGGTCTTGAACGGGTCGTTCGCGCCGCCGCCATCGCCCAGGGCGATGTAAAGGTAGCCGTCGGGCCCGAAACTGATCTGGCCGCCGTTGTGGTTCCAGTCCGGCTGCGGAATTTCCAGGATGATCCGCTCGCTGGCCAGGTCGGCGGCGTCGGGATTCTCCTTGGACACGGTGAATTCGCTGATGACGCTGCGCCGGGGATTCTGCTGCGAGTAAAAAACGTAAAACCGTCCGTTGCGCCGGAATTTGGGATGAAAGGCGAACCCGAGCAGGCCTTCCTCGTTTTTCTCCCACGGCTTGCGCGGGACAAGGTTGAGGAACACCTTTGGCTCCGCAGCGCGGTTGGCTTTGGGTACAATGAGCACCTGGCCGTCCTGCTGCGCGATGAAGAGGCGTCCGGAGCGGTCGGGCGCTTCGCAGAGCCAGAGAGGGCGGTTGAAGGTTTTCCCGGGAAACGCGTCCCGCATGGCGACGTCCGGCAGAGACGGCCTGGCAGGATTGGCGGTGGCGTTTGCCGCGAGGCAGTGGAGGGCGACGAGCGCGGCGACCACCAGCAGGCCGCGAGTGAAAAAGCGTTTCATTTGACGCAAAGGATTGCCGAAGCAAGGGCCGCGGTCAAAACTTGAACTTGTTTTACCGGGAATGTTGCGCGTACTCTTTGCGCTCAAAATCAAGGTCCGTTTCGCCAAAAAACAACCCTGCGGGACAGGAGCAACAACCCGGCGAACGCCGCCTCAAACCGAATGAACGAGTGGCATATTCAATCGCGCGCGCACGCCTGCCAAGCCTGCGAAACCGCGTTCACCGACAAGCAGCCGTATCACACGCTTTTATTTGACGAGAAGCACGAGCTCAAGCGCCTGGACGTCTGCGAAGGGTGCTGGGCCGCGCAGTATCAATCCGGCACCGATCGCAAGGGCTTCATTTCCTACTGGCAGGGCGTTTACGAGGCGCCCCCGGCCGCGCCGCAGGAACCGATCCAGAAAGAAACCGCCGAGACGCTGCTGCGCAAGCTCATCGACCTGAACGATCCCAAGCATGGCGCGGCGTGTTTCATCCTGGCGGTCATGCTGGAGCGAAAGCGATTGCTCAAGGTCAAGGAACAGTTTTCCCGCGACGGCCAACGGGTGTTCATTTACGAGCATCCGCGCACGGGCGATGTGTTCACCATCACCGACCCAAATTTGCAGTTGAACCAGCTCGATGAAGTGCAGCGCGACGTGCTGCACTTGCTGGAGCATGGGTTGAATCCGCCGCAACAAGCGCCTGCCGCCGAGACAGCATCCGCGCCTGCGCCCGAGGCAACCCCGGAACAAGGCCAACCCCAGGCGGAACCAACCGAGGCTTCTCCGGCAGATGCGGAAATCCAGCCATTAATTAAATAAACCGCGACGGGCCTGTGGCAGACCTCTCGACCTTACAAGCCAAACTCGGATACGCCTTCCGCAACGAGGAGTTGTTGAAGCTGGCGTTGACGCATCCATCTTTGGCGCATGAGCAATCCAGCGCCACGGTGCCGCACAATCAGCGGCTTGAATTTTTGGGCGACTCGGTCATCGGCGCGGTGCTGACGCGGGAGCTGTATGACAAGTTCCCCAAGGTCAGCGAAGGGCCGCTCACCAAGGCGCGCGCGCAGCTGGTCAACCGCAAGACGCTTGCCGACCAGGGCCGGCGACTGAACCTTGGCGAGCATTTGATTCTCAGCCGCGGCGAGGAGTCGCACGGCGGGCGCAACCGCGATTCGGCGCTGGCCGACGCCTTCGAAGCGGTCGTCGGGGCCATTTTTCTGGACAGCAGCTTCGAGACGGCCCGGGATTTTGTGCTGCGAAAGTTCCGCGACAGTTTCGGCGAATTGACGGCCATTCCCAATCTGGAGAACCCCAAGGGCGAATTGCAGGAGCTACTCCAGGCGACTTCCCCCGAAGCGCCGCAGTACGAGCTGATCTCGGCCAGCGGGCCGGACCACGACCGGGTCTTTGAATGCGTGGTGCGGCATTGCGGCGTGGAACTGGGGCGCGGCATCGGCAAAAGCAAAAAGGCCGCCGAAAGCGCCGCCGCGCTGGTGGCCTTGGAAAACCGCCGGAAAAATGAAGGCGGGAGGACTGATTCGCCGGAGGCGGCTCCGCCGAGCCAAAAACCTCCGCCTCTGCCGGAGGTTCCTGAAAAATAACCAGCCCTTATCCCTCGTCCACCGCCGCCAGCGCCTGCGCTTCGCGGGCGGCCTCCTCAAAG
>CALJZV010000192.1 GCA_937983475.1 uncultured Verrucomicrobiales bacterium | reverse complement strand
CCGAGCAGAATCGGGTTCTTCAGGTCCATCATTTCCGGCACGCGGCGGCGCTTGGGGCCGAACAGTTCCCGCTGCGCGGGCGTGGGGCATTCGATCATGTCGTCCGCAGCGCCGAGAAATTCACGGAGCAACTCCGCCTCCGGGGCGAGATAGGTGCGCTCCGAGTGCGTGGTGAGCATGCCGTCCTGAATGTTCATGCCCGGATTGAGCGCCAGCTCGTTGACTTTGCGGAGAATGATCGCCTGGTCTGCGGCCTGCTGGGCATCGCGCGACATGAGCATCGTCCAGCCGGTGTCGAGCGCGGCGTAAAAATCATCGTGGCCGCAATGGACGTTGAGCGCGTGCTTGGTGAGGGCGCGCGCGCCGACCTCCAGCACCATCGTGGAGAGCTTCCCGGGCGCGTGGTAATACTGCTCCATGGCGTAAACGATGCCCTGGCCGGAGGTGAAATTGACCGCGCGCCGGCCGGCGACCGAAAATGCCGTGGCGCCGCCCTGGGCCGCATGTTCGCCCTCGCACTCGACGGCGATTTTCTGCTGGCCGAAGACGTTCAGTTCGCCGTGGGCGAAACTTTGCTGATAAAGCTCGCCGCCTTCGGTGGAGGGCGTGATGGGGTAAAAGATGCCTCCCTCGGTAATGCGCGTTTCGACGTGCTGGGCAACGAGCTGGTTGCCGTTGCAGGTGACGCGAATGCCGGGGTATTTGGGTTTGTTTCCGGAGGTTGCGTTGGCCGGTCCGGAACGATTGGCCTGATGAGCGGCAGGATTGGACATAAATAATAAATTTGTAGAACGCGAAAAAGAATAGCATCGGGCTCATTCCTGGGAAGAATTGTTTTGAGCCAATTGAAGGTCCCGTTTCGGCCTCAAACATCCGGTCTGCCGGATGCGACAAAAACATGGACGCCACCGGGCTCCGCCCCTATTCTCCGCCGACATTTGAGCCGTAAATTGTGAAAATGGAACCCATCAAAACTGAACTTGTTGTTGTCGGAGCTGGCCCCGGCGGCTACGCGGCGGCGTTTTACGCGGCGGATCTGGGCAAGAAAGTCATCCTCGTCGAGATGGACGACCGCTTGGGCGGTGTTTGCCTCAACCGCGGCTGCATTCCCTCCAAGGCGCTCCTGCACGCGACCAAGATGATCGTCGAGGCCCGTGAGTCGGCTAATCGCGGCATTGCATTCGAGTCTCCGAAAATTGAACTGGAAAAGCTTGTATCCTGGAAAAACTCCATTTTGCAGAAGCTTTCCGGCGGTATCTCGCAATTGGCCAAGTCCCGTGGCGTCCAGGTCATGCTGGGACGCGGTCATTTCGAGGGCTCCCAAAAGCTCCGCGTGGAAACCGAGGAAGGGCAGAAGTTCGTTGAATTCGAAAAAGCCATCGTGGCGGTGGGTTCCAAGCCCGCGTTGCCCAAGCTGTTTGATCTGGGCAATCCGCGCGTGATGACGTCAACCGAGGCGCTCGACGTGGAGGAAATCCCCGAAGACCTGCTGGTCATCGGCGGCGGTTACATCGGCATGGAACTGGGCACCGTGTACGCAAACCTCGGCAGCAAGGTCACGGTGATTGAGGCGCTGGAAACCATTCTGGCAGGAGCCGACGCGGACTTGATTCGGCCTGTGGTCAAATATGCCGAGAAACAATTCAAGGAAGTCCGTTATAAAACCAAGGTCACCAAGATGGCGACCAAGGGCAAAAAGATTCAGGTCATCAGCGAAAAAGACGGGGCAACCAAAGAGGAACTTTACGACCGCGTGCTGGTGTCGGTTGGGCGCGTTCCCAATGCCGCCGACCTCGGGCTGGAAAACACCCAGGTGGAGCAGGACGAAAAAGGCTTCATCAAGGTGAACGAAAAAATGGAAACCGCCGATCCCAACATTTACGCCATTGGCGACATCGCCGGCGGCGTGATGCTCGCCCACAAGGCTTCCCGCGAAGCCCGCATCGCCGTGGACAACATCACCGGGGAAGGCGCCGTCAACAAGGACATCGTCATCCCGGCCGTCGTATTCACCGAACCGGAAGTTGCCTGGTGCGGCTTGACCGAAGCCGAGGCCAAGACCAGGGGCATCGAGGTCAAGGTGGCCAAGTTCCCGTGGGCTGCCTCGGGGCGCGCGTTGACTTTCGACCGCACCGATGGCCTGACCAAGCTGATTCTGGAACCGGACACCGACCGCATTTTGGGCGTCGGCATTGTGGGGCACGGCGCGGGCGAATTGATCGCCGAGGGGGTCGTGGCGGTGGAAATGGGCGCCAATGCGAAGGATTTGTCGCAATGCGTTCATCCGCATCCCACGCT
>CALJZV010000191.1 GCA_937983475.1 uncultured Verrucomicrobiales bacterium | reverse complement strand
GGTCATTGCCGACGCCGCGCTGGTTTACATGCTCGAAAGCTTCCCCTACTACACCGGCGCGCTTCCAATCCGGGCCGGGGGCGAGTTCATGCACAATCCCGGCGCCAGCGACAACAACAACGCCTACGCCTTCGGCCTGACCTTCGGCAAGGCTGGCAAGCGCAAGACATGGGAAGTGGGCTACCGCTGGAAGGTCCTCGAGAGCGATGCCTGGTATGAGGAACTGGTGGATTCGGACTCGGGCGCGTTCTACGCCTCGTCCTTCCCCAACAGCAACCAGCGGAGCGGCTACCGTTCCGGCACCAACATTCGGGGCCATACGTTCAAGGCGGCCTATTCGCCCTATGATTTCCTGACTCTCGCGGCCACCTATTACCTGTTTGAAGCCATCAACGAAGTGCCCTCCGGTTCGGGCAGCAGCATTGGCCGCCTGCAACTGGACGCCTCATTAAAATTCTAAAAGCATCCACCTAAATCAACAATCGAAGGATTAACTATGAAACTGAATTTGATCAAAACCATCACCAGCCTGGCCGTTGCCGCTGCGGCGGTTTCCACAGTCCAGGCCGGCACCATTACCGTCAAGGGTTCCGACACCATGGTCGTGCTCGCCCAGAAATGGGCCGAGGTGTACATGCGCAGCAATCCGGAAACGAAGATCCAAGTGACCGGCGGCGGCTCGGGCATCGGCCTGGCCGCGCTACAGAACCGCACCACCGACCTGGCCAACGCCTCGCGCAAGATCAAGCCCAAGGAAATTGAGTCCTGCGTCAAGGCGTTCAACACGCGCCCGACCGAGTACAAAGTCGCGCTCGACGGCCTGTCGGTGTATGTCAACGAGTCCAATCCCGTGAAATCGCTCACGATGGACCAGCTTTCGGGAATATTCACCGGCAAGATCAGGAATTGGAAGGAAGTCGGCGGCAAAGACGAAAGCATCGTGATTTACAGCCGCGAAAACAGCTCCGGCACCTATGAGTTCTTCAAGGAGCACGTGTTGCAGGGCAAGGATTTTGCCGCCGCCGCCCGAACCATGCAGGGAACCGCCCAGGTCCTTCAAGAGGTTGCCAAAGAGTCCAACGGCATCGGCTACGGTGGCGCCGCCTACGGCAGCGGAGCCAAGCATCTGGCAATCAAAAAGGACGACAATTCCCCGGCCATCGAACCGACTGAGGACACGGTTGTCAAAGGCACCTACCCGATCTGGCGCTACCTTTACATCTATGTGAACCCCGCCTTGGACAAGGGCGAAATCAGTTCCTATTTGAACTGGCTTCGCAGCGATGACGGCCAGGCGGTCGTCAAGGATGTGGGGTATTATCCGTTGCCGAAAAATTTGCGTGAATAACGCGAACGTCCCATAAATCCACTCCTGCGAGAGCGGCCGGGCCATTAGTGCCCGGTCGCTCTTAATCACGCAAAAGAGAGTCAACAGATGCCCCACAAACACACAGGGAAGCGCACCCAGGGCTGGATGGGCATCCGGCGCGGCCATCACGCGCACCCCTTTGAATGGCTGGCGGAGAAGTTTATTTTCCTCACATCGCTCTCGGCCATACTCCTGGTCTTTCTCATTTTTCTTTTTGTCGCCCGCGAGGCCCTTCCTTTGATTTTAGGGAAAGTCAGCAGCGCGGCAGCGCAAACGGCCATTCTTCCCGAAAAAATGGACGAGATGTCCCCTGAAGAACTCCGAGCTTATCTGGAGCTTTCCAAGGCGGAATTCGCCGCGAAAGACCGGGAAACCTTGCACCTTCTCATGGAGCTGAAGGCCGAGGCAGCCAAAGAGGTTCCCGATGACAAGGATGCGTCCGTCAACACAGCAAACTGGCGCTACCTGCTCCAACCGTATCAGTGGACCGGCTACGACAAACCCGAATACATCTGGCAACCGGTTTCCCAGATTCACAAATACAACAGCATCCCCCTGCTGATCGGCAGCCTGAAAACCACGCTCGTGGCGTTGCTCTTTTCCGTGCCGCTGGCCCTGGGCGCGGCCATTTATGTATCGCAACTAGCGTCGCCAAAGGTTCGCGAAGTTGCCAAGCCCGCCATTGAATTGCTCGCGGGCATTCCCTCGGTGGTGCTGGGATTCTTCGCGCTGGTTGTCATGGCCGGAGTGCTCCAAAAGGTGTTCGGCTACGAGTCGCGGCTCAATGCCTTTCTGGCCGGGACCGCCCTTGGCCTGGCGATCATCCCCGTCACTTTTTCCTGTGCCGCGGATGCCCTGAGCAGCGCGCCGGGCAGCTATGTTCAGGCCGCCGTGTCATTGGGAGCCTCCCGATGGCAGGCCGCATGGCAGATCGTCTTTCCAGCAGCAATCCCCGGCGTGTTCGCGGCGGTCGCGCTCGGCTTCGGGCGGGCCATTGGAGAAACCATGATCGTGCTGATGGCCAGCGGCAATGCCAGCATCATGTCCTGGGACTTGTTTGATTCCACCCGGACGATCACTGCCACTATTGCCGCGGAACTGGCTGAAACCGTCTTTGGCGGCCACCATTACCGCATTCTGTTCCTCTTGGGAACCATCCTCTTTGCAGTGACGTTCCTTTCCAACCTGGCGGCGGACCTGGTCATGCACCGCCTGAAAAACCGATTGGAGGGCCGAGGCTGATGGACACGCAAACGCCATTGATTCAATTCCGGGAATCGCCAGACGCGCTCAGACTGCGCTCCGGCAAGCCCGACCCCATGTCCCGTTTTTTCACCGGAGCCACCGGGTTCGCGGCGCTGCTGATCCTAGCCATCCTCGCCATCATTTTGGGCAACGTCATCTGGAACGGCATGCCGGTGCTTTCCTGGCGCTTTGTCAGCACCGGAACCGCGCAGGACATGTTTGACCCCAAAACGGCCGGCATCCTGCCGATGATTCTTGGCACGACGGCCAAGGTTTTTTTAATGACGCTGTTTGTCATTCCGGTCGGCGTCATCACAGCCATTTATTTGACCGAATACGCCCACGCCACCTCGCTCTTCACCCGGGTCATTCGAGGGGCGGTTCACAACCTGGCCGGGGTGCCGTCCATCGTCTTTGGCCTGTTCGGCCTGGGATTCTTCATCAACTTTGCCGGCGGCAGCCTGGACGCCCTGTTTCACCCTGAAAACCCGGAGCCCATCTGGGGCAAGCCCGCCCTGCTCTGGGCGTCGTTGACCCTTGCGGTGATGACCCTGCCAGTGATGATCGTGGCGACTGAGGAATCGCTTCGGGCCATTCCAATGGGGCTGCGCGAAGCCTCCCTGGCGCTGGGGGCCACCAAACTGGAAACCATCTGGAAAATTGTCCTGCCGCAGGCCATGCCGGGCATTTTGACCGGCGGCATCCTCGCCATCAGCCGGGCTGCGGGCGAGGTCGCTCCCATCCTGTTCACGGGCGCGGCCTACTACATGGCGCACTACCCCAAGGCGTTGACCGACCAGTTCATGGATCTGGGCTACCACGTTTTTATTTTGTCCACACAATCGCCCAACATTGACCAGACGCGACCGATTTTGTACGCCACGGTCCTGGTGCTGTTATTGCTGACATTTACCCTGAACATTGTTGCCATTTTAGTGCGCGCCCGCATGCGCGCCCAACTCCGAGCGTTGCATTAGCCATGATCCAAACCTTACCCAAACCACCCGCATCGAACCCAGACCCCAGGCAAACACCAGCGTCGCAACCGCTCATTGCTGTCAACGACCTTTCATTTTACTACGGGTCGGCGCAGGCGCTGAAAAACATCACCCTGTCCATCCAACCGCGCGTCGTGACGGCCTTCATCGGCCCATCGGGCTGCGGCAAGTCCACCCTGCTGCGGTGTTTCAACCGCATGAACGACTTGATTGACGGCGTGCGCCTGACCGGGCAGATCGCCATCGGAGGCCAGGACATCAATTCGCCGGAGGTCAATGTGATCGAGCTGCGCAAGCGCGTCGGCATGGTGTTCCAGAAGTCCAATCCCTTCCCGAAGTCCATTTACGAAAATGTCGCCTACGGCCTGCGCCTTCAGGGAATTAAAAAAACCTCCGAGCTGGATGACATCGTGGAAAAAAGCCTGCGCGGCGCGGCGCTTTGGGACGAGGTCAAGGACCGCCTGCACAAGAGCGCGCTCGGGCTTTCGGGAGGCCAGCAGCAACGCCTGTGCATCGCGCGGGCCATCGCCATCCGTCCTGAAATTCTATTAATGGACGAGCCCGCCTCAGCGCTGGACCCGATTGCCACCGGCAAAATCGAGGATTTGATTCAGGAGTTGAAACGGGATTTCACCATTGTCATCGTCACCCACAACATGCAACAGGCCGCGCGCATCTCCGACGACACGGCGTTTTTTTATATCGGGGAATTGGTGGAGTTTGGCCCTACGGGGAAAATCTTCACCTGCCCGGCGAAAAAGCAGACCGAGGACTATGTGACCGGCCGGTTTGGCTGATTCTTAGTTTTGAATAATTATAAAGGAGCACATGCAACGACACTTTGACCAGGAGCTGGATGAACTGAAAAACAAGCTGCTCGCCATGGGGGGCCACGCTGAAAAATCCCTCAACCAATCGGTCGAGGCGCTGGTAAGCCGGGATGACGCGCTGGCCGCTTCGGTGAAGGCCAACGACTCCATTCTCGATCAACTGGAAATCGAAATTGATGACCTGGCCATCCACCTCCTGTCCAAGGCTCCGTTGGCCTCGGACCTGCGGCTGATCACGGTGGCGATGAAAATTTCCCAGAACCTCGAGCGCGTTGGTGACGAGGCCACGACCATCGCCCGCCGAGCCTTGGAATTGAACAAGGAGGCGCAACTCAAGCCCTACGTGGACATTCCCCGCATGGCCGGCATCGCCGCGGAAATGCTCAAGGCCGCCCTGGACGCCTTTGTGAATCGCGAACCGGACAAGGCGCGGGCGTTGATTCCCCGAGACAAGGAGGTGGATGAAATCAACCGCCAACTGCACCGGGAACTGTCGAGCTTCATGATTGAAAACCCGCAGAACATCACCCGCTGCCTGAACCTGATGGTGATTTCCAAGAGCCTGGAGCGCATTGCTGACCACGCCACCAACATTGCTGAGGAGGTCGTTTATCTCTATGAGGCCCGGGACATCCGCCATGCCAAGGATTCGCCAGCGCCGCCTTCAACCCCGTGACGCCGCGTCCCGGCGCCCGGCGGCATAAGCCTCGAACACGCGGCGAATTTCATCGCGCACGCGGCGGAACACTTCGAGTTTTTCCGCGTCGGTTCCCTCCGCCTTGGCCGGGTCGTAAAAACCCCAGTGATGCCGGCTGATCTGGCCGGGAAACATCGGGCAGGCCTGGTCGGCGTTGCCGCAAACGGTGATGACCGTCTCGACGTTTCGGTTGAGAAACTCGTTGAGGTGTTTGGAATGATGCGGCGCGATATCAATACCGATCTCCTTCATCACCTCGATGGCCAGCGGATGCACGTAACCGGCGGGATTCGACCCCGCGCTTTGAACGTCCAGCAGGTCGCCCGCGGCGGCGCGCAGGATGCCTTCGGCCAGATGGCTGCGGCAGGAATTGCCGGTGCAGAGGATCAATACAAGGGGTTTTGCGAAGTCTTTCATTTTTCTATAAGTCAATTAAAGCAGTTGCGGCAGTCATTCAATGAGCCGCAGCGCAGCATTCCTTCTCGCGAACACAGCGGCAGGCGGGTATGGCCAGCGCCGCGCCCAGCACCGGAGCCGCAAGGTAAATCCACACGTCACTTAGGTTGCCCGAAACCAGAGCCGGCCCCAGGGAGCGGGCGGGATTCATGCTCGCGCCGCAGATCGGCCCGGCGAACAGCGCTTCCAGCGCAATGACTCCCCCAACGGCAATGCCCGCGGTGATGCCCTTTTCCTTCGCGCCGGTCGAAACGCTTAAAATCACGAGCATCAGAAAAAAAGTAAGAATCACTTCAAGAACAAACGACTGCGACGCCGCGCCCGCCGGAAGCGTGGCCCCGAGCGTCGAGTGCGCGGGAAATAAAAACTTCAGCGTCAGGCTGGCCGCCAGCGCGCCCAGCATCTGGCTGGCCACATACGGAACCAGCTCCCGCGCGGGAAATCGCCGTGCAATAAAAAACCCGAGCGTCACTGCCGGATTCAAGTGCGCTCCAGAGATATCGCCAAAGGTGTAAATCATCGCCAGCACCACCAGGCCAAAGGTCAAGGCCACGCCCACATGCGTGATGACGCCCCCGGAAACATCATTGATTACGATGGCCCCGGTTCCGGCAAACACCAGGGCAAAAGTGCCCAGCAGTTCGGCGCAATATTTTTTCATGGCGCAGAAAATGGAGTTCCCTGCGGCGGGTGTAAAGGCGAAGCTGCCGTCGGCTCCGTTTTAGCCTTGGGCAAATTGAAAAAAAACGTCGCGCCCTTGCCCAATTCGCTGCGCACGTCCGCCTCGCCGCCGTGGGCCTGCACGATGTGTTTGACGATCGACAATCCCAATCCGGTGCCTCCAGCCTCACGCGATCGGGCGCGATCCACGCGATAAAACCTTTCAAACACCCGGCCCAGCGCCTCGTCGGGAATCGCGGGCCCGTCATCGGTCACCGTCACCACCACACCGCCAGGTTTCATCACGGCACCCACCGTCACCGCGCCATCGGCGCAGCCATACTTGACGGCGTTTTCCACCAGATTGAAAAAGACCTGTTCCAACCGGTCGGCGTCCGCCCACACCTGGATTTGGGGCGAAATCTCATTCATCAGGCGGACCTGTTTTTCCCGGGCGCGGTCGGCCATATCCTCAAATACCCGTTCCACCACCGGCCGGAGCTCAGTCCATTGGCAGTTCATGGCGTCCTGGCCTGATTCCAACCGCGACAACGTCAGCAGGTCTTCGATCAGGAACATCAGCCGGTTGGCGTGCTTCTCGATGGTGCGCAGGAATTTTTCGCTAACTGCCGGGTCGTCCTTGGCGCCGTCGAGCAGGGTCTCGGTGAAGCCCTTGATCATGGACAGCGGTGTGCGCAGCTCGTGACTGACGTTGGCCACGAAGTCGCGGCGCGTCGCCTCAAGTTCTCGCAACCGGGTCATGTCGTGAAACACGAAACTCTCTCCTTGATCACCATGGC
>CALJZV010000190.1 GCA_937983475.1 uncultured Verrucomicrobiales bacterium | reverse complement strand
CCAACTCCCCAACCAATACCACGTTCTGCGAATATAAACCGGACGAGCCTATTAGAAGGAAAAGGAGAGTTAGCAGACTGCTATGACGCGAGGGGATGAGTTGCAGCATAATCGGGAACTTTAACGGAAAAAGCCGACCGTGCGAGACAAAGTTTTTGGTGACGACACCCCATTTTAGCGATGTAAAAAGGAGTGTTATTTAATTCCCGCCAGCATCCGCCAAAGGCTGTAGCCGGCTGCCAAGGCGATGATGGCCAGGGAAATCAATGCGCCCCAATTCATCCAACTGGCGGCCTTGTACGGATCCTTTCTTCGGTGGTTGTTGAAGACGATGGCGAATCCAAAAATGGGCAACAGGATCGTCTGCACCGCGCCGCCATAAATAATCAGCCAGTGGGGCGTCGTGCGAAATGCCAGGCTTATCAGAAAATATAAAACCGAAAGAATCGCTGTGCTCCAAGCCACTGTCCGTCGCAGATTAAATTCTGTGTTTGCCGGGAGAAGCCGGCGCACGGTGTCGGCCACCAGCAGAGAAAAGGTTGCCAGGCCTACGAAAAATGTGGAATACAACACGACAAACGCTCCCACCGCGAAAATATAAAACACCCACGGTCCGAAGGTCTGTGTGTACATGGATGAAAGCGTGCGGACCATTTCCAGCCCCTCGGGCGCCTTGTCGGCTCGATGCAGGATTGTGGCTCCGAGCAAAAAGAACGCGACGGTCGCAAAGGTGTAAACAACCAGAGCGACCGATATATCCAGTCTCATGCCGCGAATGCGCCTGTGAATCACGGGGGCATTGGATTCCAAATCAGCGGAAAGTTCGCGCGCATAACCTTTTTCCAGGCACCAGTAGGGATAAAACAAAAGCTCCGAGGTGCCGATGCCGGTGATGCCAAACACGGTCACGGCCGCAGCAAACCCTGCCGCAGGCAGGTCGAATGTGAAGCCTTGGCCTATTTGTGCCCACGAGATTGAGTCGGGCGTGCGTTGAAGCAGCACCAGCGCAATGATGGTCATCAAGGTGAAGCTCGCGACCAGGATGCCCGAGGTTTTTTCAATCAATCCATACCGTCCCGCAACCAATATTACGGCCGTGCACGCAGCAATAATTCCCGCCCATAAACGCCCGTCGCCCGGAATGGAAAGCAAATGAAGCGATTGAGTGCAGGCGGCCAGAATGCCGGCCTGCTGGAAGGACGTGGAAATGAGAAGTAACAGCCAGGCCCAGCTGACCCACGAAAGTTTTCCGATTTTTCCGGGAACCCGGTTGAAGGCTTCCAGTGTGGTTTCGCCCGTCAGGATGGTGTGGCGGCCGAGTTGTTCCTGCAAAAAAACTTTGATGACGCAGCCGAGCACAATGATCCAGAGCGCGCTGATGCCGACCTTGGCGCCGAGCGACGGAGCCACCACCAGTTCACCGGTGCCAACGACCGAGGCGGCGATAATGATGGAGGGGCCAAGGTAATCTCTGGCTCGCTGTGACATTTGGCGAGACTATGAAAGTCCCACAAGGGCCGCAACCGAAGTTTAAGGCTATTTTCCCGCGCTCCAACCGCCGTCAATAATCAGCGCGCTGCCCGTGACAAATGACGCTTCGTCACTGGCCAAATAAAGCGCTGCGGCAGCGATTTCCTCCGGTGTTCCCATGCGCCCGAGCGCTTGCGTGGAGGCCATTTGTTCGTAGGCTTGTTGCGGATCGGGATATTCCTTGAGGCGGGCTTGAACGAAGGGAGTTTCCACGCGGCCTGGGCAGATGCAGTTGATTCGAACGCCGTCCCTGGCATGATCCAGCGCCATGCTTTTGGTCAGCCCGACCACGGCGAACTTGGTGGCGCAGTAGGCGACGCGGTCCCGGATGCCGACGATGCCGCCGATGGAGGCCATGTTGATGATGGAACCCGACTTGTTCGACACCATGAGGGGCAAAAACGCCTTGGTCACATTGAACACGCCTAGGACATGTACGCCATAAAGTCGATCCAGGTCCGGGCCGGTTGTTTGAAGGGCAGTGCCGACGTGGCCGACGCCCGCGTTGTTCACCAGCACGTCGAGTCGGCTCCTGGCGGAAAGCACTTTTTCAGCGGTTTGGGTGCAGCTTGATTCGGAGGCCACATCCAGGAACAGAAACTCAGCCTGTTCATTTTGCTGACGGATGCGCGACACCGTCCGAAGACCGGCCTCCTCGTTGATATCGGTGACGAAGACGCTGGCACCGGCCTTGGCCAGCGCTTCGGCGATGGAGGCGCCAATGCCGGACCCGGCACCCGTCACCAGGGCGATTTTGTGGGTGAGATTGAACATTTTGATTGTGAAGCGAATGCTGGCCCCGAGTATTCCCTTCCAAAATCAATCCTCAAGCGATTTGTGAGCATGGTCGAGGGGGGAAGTGAATTGCGCCTTCTGGTTTGAGGCGTACGTCAATAAAAGTGAGAGGAGGTGGGTGTGATGAAACGAAATGTGGGAGGAACCGATCGAATCGTTCGTTACATTTTGGGCACAGTGGTTTTGTTGATCGGTATCTTTGTGTCATTGGCGCTTGGATGGAAAATCGCGGCCTGGGTTGTTGTGGGCGCGGTGGCATTGATCACCGCAGTGACACGATATTGTCCACTGAATGACGCTCTGGACCTGAACACGTTCCGATCGGTTGACCGGCGAGAGCTAGGGTCTCGGTAATCAGGGCGCCAAAACGCGATAAAATCGCCGGCTTGTGGATAGTCCATCGCGAACCACAACGCTGGCGCCTTGAGATGCTGGAGGGATGTTTGTCAGTGTGGACCAGGATTCTTCTAGGGTGTTTTTAAATTGAAGTATGTATGGTTGGGCTGCTTCTGCGTAAAATGAAAATTCCAATTCGCTACCTGTCAGGCGTGTGTTTTCGATGGCCGGAGGCGGAACAAATTCGATGTCCAGAAGGGGGGCATTGGAGGGGTCTTCCCGGGAGCCAAATCGGCGTGCAGTTCCAGTCAGCAAATCGTCATCCGGCTTGAGCAGCCAGCCAAAATTGGATTGAGGCGCGTCCAGCCATAATTGCACATCTGCCTTGAGTTGTGGATCCGTTGCCGAGTCGAAGACATATGGCGAATTGAGAATGCCGTAGATGAACTGGCTGGCGCTGTGGCTTGTGACAAAATCGTTTCCTTCCTCTCCGCCGGGCGCACTCCAAGCCAAATTGGTTCCCGAAAAACGGTGGTTCCAAGTGGCCTCATTCAAAGTGGCCATGGCACCCAGCCCGGGAGTAGCGCCGTTGCTGGTTTTGTTTCCCTCTCCCCAGGGTTGCAGAAGGCGGTGCAGGCGGAAGTAGGTGGATTGCATGACGGACGATTGTGGCTCAAAGACTACTTCCAACGTCAGCGATGCTCTCGTAATCCGGGAGCCAGGCGGAAGGGTATCGCTCACATTGAATTTTAGCAGCCCGTGATTGTGCAAACCGGATGCGGTCGTGCCCGCATTAAAAAAACTTTGGGCACCCATGTTGTTGTCTGGGACCGCTTCAATCAGAGTCGTGTCGGCGACAGGTTTCAGCGTGACAACTGTAGAACCAAGCTGCGGCGGGTAAAACAACCCGGCAAGTATAACAACATAAAACAGCCAAACCACGCGCAGAATCTACTACAACCAAAAACAAGGGGCGATATTTTTGTAGATTCACAAACAAGCTTATGGGAAGCGGTGGTGCGGCGGATTTTTAGCCTTGCGGTTGGGGAAAGGCTTGCCCCAGTTTCACCTGATTCATGAAGATTGCCGTCATAGGTCTTGGCTACGTTGGGCTCCCCTTGTCATTGCAATTTGCGCGGTCCGGCGTGAGCGTTCTGGGGCTGGATATCGATCCGTCGAAGGTGAATTCAATCCAGGCAGGCAGCAGTTACATTAAGCAGATTGAATCTGGAGAGATTGCCCGCCTGGTGGCCAGCCGGTGCCTGGAGGCGTCCACGGACTTCAGCCGGATTGGGGAGGTGGAGGCGGTCCTCATTTGTGTTCCTACGCCATTGAACAAAAACCGGGAACCGGATCTTTCTTACGTGATAAAAACCGGCGAGGTCGTCGCATCCTATCTGCGGAAAGGCCAGCTCGTCGTGCTGGAATCGACGACTTATCCCGGGACGACCGATGAGGATTTGCGACACATTCTGGAATCGGGGGCCGGTTTAAAGGCGGGAACCGATTTCTTCTTGGCATATTCGCCTGAGCGCGAAGACCCGGGCAATCCCAACGCGCAAGTCGGTATGATACCCAAAGTGGTTGGTGGCTATAGTCCGGCTTGCCTGCAAAAGGCCATCGACTTTTACAGCAAAGCGATTCGACAAATTGTTCCCGTTTCCTCCTGCCGGGCCGCCGAGGCGACCAAGTTGCTGGAGAATATCTTCCGAAGTGTAAATATCGCCTTGGTGAATGAACTGAAGCTCGTGTATGGGGCCATGGGCATTGACATTTGGGAGGTGATTCATGCCGCGCGCACCAAGCCGTTTGGATTCATGCCGTTTTATCCCGGGCCGGGCCTGGGAGGGCACTGCATTCCGATCGATCCCTTTTATTTAACCTGGAAGGCGCGGGAGTTTGGCCAGCACACCCGGTTCATTGAGTTGGCCGGCGAAATTAACACCGCAATGCCGCGGCACGTCGTTGATCGCGTTGCCGAGGCGCTCAACGCGCAACGCAAGGCGGTGAACGGAAGCCGCGTTTTGGTGCTCGGTCTGGCTTATAAGGCCAATGTGGATGATGAGCGGGAGTCTCCCAGTTACACGCTCATGCAACTGCTTCGTGAGCGTGGCGCGGAGGTCGCTTATTACGACCCGCATATTCCAGTCATTCGCCCAACTCGCGAGCATGCGCATTGGGCGGGAACTCTATCGGTCACATGGGACAAGGCGACCATTGGCAGCTTCGATGCGGTGCTGATTTCCACCGCCCACGAGGCAGTGGATTACAGTGAGTTGGCCAAATGGGCCAAATGCATCGTGGATACAAGGAATGCGATGGCGGGCATCGAAATTCCAGAGGGCCGTCTTTGGATGGCGTGATGTTGATGGATGGGGTTGGGAGCCTTGTTTTTGGTCTTCCGCAACCCGTGATCAAATATAAAGCGCCGCCTGTAAGTCGCGAACCACGACGCTCATGTAGGGATACCGCTGCCCAAGATCGCGCTCCAAGCATTTCATTACTATGTTTTCCAGCACTAGAGGCAGGTCGGGATTATGCTGCCGCAAAGCCGTCGGAGGGCCGCTCAATTGGCTCTTGAGAATGTCGTCGGCGGAGTCGCCGGGGAACGGCTTGTGATTGCTGAGCAATTCATATGCTGACACGCCAAAGGCAAAGATGTCCGCGCGATGATCGAACGCTTCACGTTGCAACTGTTCCGGCGCCATGTAGGCTGGGGTGCCGGGATTTTTGGAGAATTTTTTCGGATGCTCGGGCTTGGCTTGAGCAAGGTCGAAATCCACCAGGCGCACGTTGCCGTTACGCGTCACCAAAATGTTCTCGGGCTTGAAGTCCAAGTGCATGTAGCCGCTGTCATGGACGTGTTCCAGCGCGATGGCGGAATCAATCAGGATATTGGCGACATTTTCCACCAGCACCGGGTCTTGCCGGGCGTAAAGCAACTTGAGGTTGGAGGCCTCGACATATTCCATGAGCAAATAAAGCGTGCCTTCGAGCTTGCCATGTTCGATGTAACGGATGACATGCTCGTGGTCATGAATTCTTGAGAGAATTTCGCATCCCTGAACAAACCGCCTGCGAGCGGTAAAGTCGAATTTAAGTCGGCGATGAAGCAGCCTTAGCGCGTAAGTTTGGCTGTTGGAATCGGTGGCAACCCAGATGTCAGCCATGCCTCCGCTGTTTATCAACTCCTGTAGATAAAAACGTCCCATGCGCCGCGGTTGGGCAGCGATTATTTCGCCTGGAGGCTGTTCATCAAA
>CALJZV010000189.1 GCA_937983475.1 uncultured Verrucomicrobiales bacterium | reverse complement strand
AATATACGCTCATTCAAGACCGCTCTTCCGTTAGTGCTCGAGAGCCACACGTACTACTACATTACCACTTTCGTCTTTGGCACTCGCACCGGCGTTCCCCTGCCCGGCGAAGTCGGCGGCATTCTACACCCGGTTAAAAATTGGAGCAAGGTGTCCATCGCTCAGATTCCCATGGGTCACGGTCTGGCCTCCACGCCGTTGCAGATGGTCATGGCCATGAGCGCCATCGCCAACAAGGGTACTCTGATGCGGCCCATGATCATCAGTCGGCTTGAGGACGAATCCGGCAATGTGGTGGCGCAATACCAGCCGCAGGTCGCCCGGCAGGTCATCAGCGAGAACGCCGCCTACCAGATGGTCAAGGCGCTCAAGTCAGTGGTTTCCGACGAAGGCACCGCCGCCAAGGCAAAGCTTGAAAATTACACGGTCGCCGGCAAGACCGGCACGGCGCAAAAGGTCATCAACGGCACCTACGTCCGAGGCCGTTATTTTTCCTCGTTCATCGGCTTTTTTCCGGCGGACAACCCAGAGCTGTGCATCTCGGTGGTCATGGACGAACCCAAGAACGGTTACTACGGCGGCCAAACCGCCGCACCGGTCTTCAAGCACATCGCCGAGCGTTCCGCGCGGTATCTGAACCTGCGCCCGGAAATTGCCCCGGAAAACGCCATTGAAGATGTCGTCGCAGCAACCCCCGAGGGGAAAGGAGCGTTGGCCCGATGAACGCTCCGGCCCTCATTTTCCTTACAATAAAATAAAAATTGTGGAAGCGCGCACCCTCAAATTCATCGCCGAAGGCTGCGGAGGTGAACTGGTTTCCGGTTCATCCAACCGCATGGTGACGCGTGTCTGCACCGACTCGCGAATGGTTCAGGAAGGCGATCTTTTCATTGCGCTGGCCGGGGAAAAGTTCGACGCACATTCCTTCATCCCGCAGGTCATTGAAAAAGGCGCCGCCGCGGTGGTCATTGAGAAAGAGCGCACTGTTCCCAACACCAAGGACTGCGGTGTCATTGCCGTAGACAACACCCGGCGCGCATTGGGCCAACTGGCGACAACCTACCGCAACGACTTCGACATTCCCTTTATCGCTGTCGGCGGCTCCAACGGCAAGACGACCACCAAGGAACTCATCGCCTCGGTGCTGCGCCAGAAGCTCCCAACGCTCTGGAGCGAAGCCAGCTTCAACAACGACATCGGCGTGCCGCTGACCTTGATGCGGCTGGACAGGACCCACAAAGCTGCCGTGCTTGAGGTCGGCACCAATCATCCCGGCGAGTTGCCGCCCCTGCTCCACATGATCCGGCCCCGCCACAGCGTCATCACCAGCATTGGCCGCGAGCATCTTGAATTTTTCGGCAGCATGGATGGCGTGGTCCGCGAGGAGGGCTCCTTGGCGGAGTTTCTTCCCGCCAACGGGCGACTATTCGTCAATGGCGAAAGCGAATGGGTCAAACCCATAGCCAAACGCTGCCGCGCTTCGGTCGTAAAAGTCGGCCGGGTGGCCAATTTGTCCGAGATTTGGGGCAAAGCTTGGTCGAAGGAAAAACATTTCTGCGCCCGGAATGTTCGCATGAGCGAGCGGGGCATCTCCTTTTCCGTCGTGACCGCCGACGAAGAGTTCGGCGGCGACTATCACACCCCCTTGCTGGGGCGCCATCAAGTGGTCAATGCCCTGCTGGCCATCGCGGTCGGAGCCGAACTGGGACTGACCCAGCGAGACATCCAACAAGGCCTTGCTGAATGCAAACCGGCACGCATGCGGATGGAACTCTGGTCCGCCGGTGGCGTACAGGTGCTGGACGACTGCTACAACGCCAATGCCGATTCCATGCTCTCGGCTTTGGAAACGCTGGCTGAATTTCCCACCCAAGGCAGAAGGATCGCCGTTCTGGGAGACATGGCCGAGCTGGGTGCCTTCACCGAGGAATCGCATCAGGAGGTCGGCCGGCGCGCGGGCGAATTGAAACTCTCCCATCTTATTTCTGTGGGCAAAATGGCCCAAGTCACCACCGCTGCTGCCAGGGCCGCTGGCCTGAAGACCGTTGAGACATTTAAGACCGTCTCAGAAGCGGGAGAGGCACTAAAGGTGCTTGTAAAACCCGGTGACACGGTCCTTCTCAAGGCCTCCCGCGCCATGAAACTGGAAACAATTGCGGACTTTTTGAAAGGCCATCACTAATATGAAAACGCTAAACGCAGCCAAGGAGGCTGAAACATCCAAAGCGCCAAGCGATTCCACGGTCTTAAACCGCCGTTTCCGGGTCAAGAACCGGGCGGGATGCTTGCCAAAGGAATTCCAAAAGCAGGCTCAGGCCTGTGGCATTCCTGCGTTTGCTTTGCGCCTGGCGCTCCAAGGCAAACTGTCGGAAGCCAAGGCTGCCCGGCCGCGTTTTCGGCACGACTGACGCATGCTGTATTATTTGAGCCAATACTTACTTGACGCCACTGCGAGCACCGGCTTGGAAAGCCTGTTCTCGCCGCTGCGGCTGTTCCGCTACATCACCTTTCGCACTGCCGGGGCAGCCGTGACGGCACTGGCCTTGAGCTGGTGGCTCGGGCCCAAGGTCATTGCCTGGCTCAAGCAGTTGAAATTTGGGCAGAACTACACCGACCGAGCTGAGGAAATCGGCGACCTCAAGACCCGCCTTTTAAGCAAAAAGGGCACCCCCACCATGGGCGGTGTGCTGATTGTGCTGGTCATTGACCTCACCGCGCTCATGTGGGCGCAGTGGAACACCCTCCTGCTGCTGACGCTGCTTTCGATGATTGTGCTGACCGGTCTGGGCTTTTACGACGATTACGCCAAAATCACGCAGCAGAATTCCAAGGGCGCCGCCGAGAATGTCAAACTCGCCGTGCAGTTTGCGCTGGCCGGATTCATCGCCTTCTACCTTTGGAAACTGCCCGAAACCCGCTCGCTTGTGTCCGACGTGATGGTTCCTTTCATCAAGAATCCCGTTGCCACCGGCCTGGTGGGAACGGGCATTGGTCTCCTTCTCACGTTGTTTGCGATGGTGGGCAGTTCCAATGCGGTCAATTTGACTGACGGCCTGGACGGTCTGGCCATCGGCTGCACCATCATGGTGTCGTTTGTGTTCCTGGTCTTCACCTACGCCGCGGGCAACGCTGTGATTGCCCGTTATCTACAGATTCCCTTTGTCAGCGGCGCGGGCGAGCTGACGGTGTTTTGCGCGGCCATGATCGGCGCGGGCCTGGGGTTCCTCTGGTTCAACTGCCACCCGGCGCAGGTGTTTATGGGTGATACCGGCTCCCTGCCTCTGGGCGGCGCGCTGGGCATTATTGCGGTGTTGATCCACCAACCGCTGGTGTTGGTGATCGCGGGCGGCGTGTTCGTGCTGGAAGCCGTCTCGGTTATGATGCAGCGCGGCTGGTTCAAATACACCAAGCGAACCTACGGCGAAGGGCGCCGGGTGTTCCTGATGGCGCCGCTGCACCATCATTTCGAGAAGAAAGGCTGGTACGAAAGCCAAGTCGTCATGCGGTTTTACATTTTATCCGTGCTGTGCGCCGTCATCGCGTTAAGCACTTTGAAAATTCGTTAATCATGGACTCTGTAGAAAATAAAAACGTGCTGGTCATCGGCCTGGGCTCTTCCAGCGCGGCGGTTTGCCACCTGCTCCGGGAACGGAACGCCAATGTAACTGTCGTGCATCCGGCCTTGGAAACTGAAGTCATTCAAAAGCTGGCCAGCCAGGGTGTCCGCTTTGCGGAAAATGAAACCGCGCTTGATCTGGAAACCTTTGACCTGGCCGTGGCGGGCCGCGGATTTTTCAAGAACTCTTTGCTGAGCCAATCGCTTCAGCAAAAAGGCATCCCGGTCATCAGCGACCTGGAACTGGCCTACCAGCAGTCCTATTGCCTGAACATCGCCGTCTCGGGCACCAATGGAAAAACCTCAACCGCGCGGCTCATCGAGCGCTTGCTCCATCAATGCGAGCGGCGAACCCTGGTGGCCGAAGACAACAAGGCCAGCGCGTGCGAGATGATTGAAAAAACCCGCGAGCTGGATTTCCTGACCTTGGAGGCCAGCGCGCCGCAGTTGGAAAACACGCAGTATTTTCGGCCCTCAGTGGCGGTGCTGCTCAACATCGGGCATGACCATGTGGACCGCTTTCCTTCACATGCCGATTATATCCGGGCCAAGTCCAGGCTGTTCGCCAACCAGCAACCCTTCGACTGGGCCATCGTTCAGAGCGAGGCACTGGCGCAAATCCAGTCGTTGAACCTGCCGATGCCGGCCAAGGTGATCACTTTCAGCGCACACAATCGGCGGGCGGATATTTTTCTGGACCGCACTTTGCTGGTGAGCCGCTTGGACGGTTGGGCCGGACCGCTGGTGAACATGGAGCAATGCCGCCTGCGCGGACCTCATTATGCCGAAAACCTCATGGCTGCGCTGGCCGTCGGACGCGTCCTGCGCCTCCCCTTGGAGCAGATGATCAAGGCCATCAGGCAATTCGAGCCTTTGCCTCACCGCTGTGAGCCGGTTGCCGGTCCCGAAGGGATTTCCTTTATCAATGATGCCGCCTCCAAAAACGTGCAGTCCCTGCGCCGAGCCATCGAAACCTTTTCCCAGGAACGGCGAAACGCCAACATCTGGCTCATTGCTGGCGGACGCCATAAGTCGTTGGAATATTATGACCTCGGACCGCTGTTGTCCGAGCGGGTCAAGGGGGCGTTTTTAATAGGCGAGAACCGTGAAAAACTGCGGGCCGCCTGGGGTCTTTTTACTCCTTGCGCCCTCGCGGATTCATTGTTAGAAGCAGTGTCCCAAGCGGCCAATAACGCGGCGCCCGGCGATGTAGTTTTATTTTCACCAGCCTGTTCCAGTTTGGAAGTGCTTCCAAGCGAATTATATACAGGTGAAGTGTTTCGTAAAGCGGTCACGGACCTGGCGCGCACAACCGGTTGTGGCAGCGACAAAAATAAACACAACATGGAGGAAATCGACAACCGCGCCGAAATGACACAGTTGTCAAAAAGTAGCCACTAGAGCCGGTTTTAAGAATTTGTGCCGGGTTTTTTTGAGGGAAAACCCCGGTGCAACAACAAACACAAAGCACCTCAAAAAACAAAATCACATAGATAATAGAAAGACCACATGAGCACACCCAATCCGTTAATGCCCCAAGGCTCGCTTCCGCAAGCCAAGGGTAAGTCCAACATCAAGATCGCCATGTTTGCCATCTTGGCGATTCACGTCGTCCTGATTGGCGGCATCCTCATCACCCAGGGATGCAAATCCGAATCCAAAGCACCTGAACCCATCGCCGAGGCCCAGCCACAGCCCTCGCTGGATTTGCCGCCCATCGACCAAGCCCAGGAATTGACCAATTCCACGGCCTATGGCTACGCCGACCCCTACGCCGCCAGCACACAGCAAGTTTCCAGCCTGCCTGCCTCCGCCCCTGGCACTCAGCAGGTTTCAGCATTGCCGCCCACAGCACCGCTTCCGGGACAAGTCACTCCCCAAACAACCTCCCAAGTTGTGCCCCAACCCTATGACACTTCCTCATCTGTTGCGGCGGAAACCCAGACCCATGCGGTGGCCAAGGGCGAGAGCTACACCACGATTGCCAAAAAATATGGCGTCACCATCAAGGCCATCGAAACGGCCAATCCGAATGTGGAACCCACCCGGTTGCAAATCGGCCAAAAAATAACCATTCCCACCCCTGCCGCCGGAAACGTCACCGCATCGGCGCCTGCATCCGCAGAGACGGCGATCAGCGCTGACACCACGACCTACACCGTCAAGGCCGGCGACATGCTGGAAAAAATCGCCCGGGCTCACGGCACCACCGTCAAGGCCATCAAATCGCTCAATGGCCTGCGCACCGACCAGATTAAAATCGGCCAAAAACTGAAAATCCCCGCAACGGGATCCTCCTTCCAGGCCGCAACCAACCGATAAACATCAAAAACCGGCCGGGCAACCTCGGCCCGGCCGGTTCGTTGGGCATGACCCCGTGAAAGCTGCCACCACCATCCTTGTTTTTAGCGTCGCCGCCCTGTTGGCGCTGGGAATGGTCATGCTCTACAGCGCCAGCATGATTCAGGTCGGGGCACGCTATCTGATGATGCAGTTGGTCTGGTGCGGTTTGGGACTGGTGGCCTGCGGCGTTGCCGCGTCTGTGGATTACAGGCTCCTGAAAAAAGTGTCCCTGGTGATCCTGGCCATCTCTGTGGTGCTCCTGATTGTGGTGCTGATTCCCATTCCGAACATTTGCCGTAAAATTAACGGCGCGCGCCGCTGGCTGGACTTCGGCGGCTTTCGCATTCAACCCTCGGAATTGGCCAAGCTGGCGGTCATCATTTTCCTGGCACACTACGGCGACCGCTATTTGAGGCAAATGAACCAACTCAAACGCGGGGTCCTGATTCCGCTGGCCGTGGTCGGGAGCGTGCTCGGGCTGATTTTCCTTGAGCCCGACGTGGGCACCATGATGCTGATTGCCGCCGTCAGCGCGGTGATGCTGCTGGTGGCCGGACTGCGATGGCGCTATTTCATTCCACCCATCATGGCCGGGCTCCTACTGATTGGCTTCTTTTTGTGGAAAGACCCGGTGCGCTCCGAGCGCATTTACTCCTGGCTCAACCTTGAGGAAACCAAGCAAGGCAAAGGCCATCAGGCCTACCAGGCAATGGTGGCATTGGGCGCAGGCGGATGGACCGGACTGGGACTGGGCAACGGTCGGCAAAAGCACGGCTTTGTGCCCGAGCATCACACCGATTTCATTTTCTCCATCATTGGCGAGGAACTGGGACTGGCCGCCACCATGGGCATCGTGGCCGCCTTCGCGCTCGTCATTCTCTGCGGCATGTTTATTTCCTCACGGGCGCCCGACACCTTTGGCCTGCTGCTGGGCACAGGAGTCACCTTCATGATCGGCATCCAAGCTTTCATCAACATCGGTGTTGTCACCGGTGCTCTGCCCAACAAAGGCATGCCGCTGCCCTTCATCAGCTACGGCGGTTCCAACCTGCTGGTGATGCTCTGCTCGGTGGGACTTTTGCTCAACATCGCCCGGCATGGCGTCATTCACGCAAAATTGCCCAAGCGCCATAATCCTTTTGAAGACCTGCCCGCAGCGCAGGAAGCCGCATGAACACATCCGCGACTCCACGCCCGCTCATCGCCATCGCCTGTGGCGGCACCGGCGGCCATCTGTTCCCCGGATTGGCCGTTGCGGGCGAACTGCTCCAGCGCGACAGCGACGTGATGCTTTTAATTTCCCCGAAGGAAGTAGATCAGCAGGCGGTGCAGGCCGCGCGCGACATGGAGGTGGTCACCCTTCCCGCCGTGGGCCTGACACGCGGCGGACTGATCAGTTTTGCCAAGGGTTTTTGGAACTCCTACCGCTCGGCAAAAGCGCTGTTTCGCAAGCGCATTCCTGCGGCGGTGCTGGCCATGGGCGGGTTCACCAGCGCACCCCCGGTGTTTGCGGCCAGGCATCTGGGCGCAAAAACCTTTCTCCACGAAGCCAACAGCGTCCCTGGACGCGCCAACCGCTGGCTGGCCCATGTGGTCAACGACGCGTTTGTCTATTTTCACGGGTCCTCCAGCAACCTGGCCATGCAGAACATCCACGTCACTGGCATGCCAGTGCGTCCGCAGTTTTTGGAACCCGCCGACCCTGCGGCTGCCCGCATGGCACTGGGCCTGAAGCCCCATCAGCCCGTTCTGCTTGTCATGGGCGGCAGCCAGGGCGCCTCGGGCATCAACCGGCTGGTCACCGAAACCGCTCCGTTGCTCGCCGAACGCCTGCCTGATTTGCAGTTCCTCCACCTGACCGGACCGAATGACACGCAGTCGGTTCAAGCCGCCTACGCCGCCGCCAAGTGCAGGGCGGTGGTGCGACCTTTCCTCACCGAAATGGACCTGGCGCTTGCGTCCGCCACCGTGGCGATCAGCCGCGCGGGCGCCTCGTCACTGGCCGAACTGGCAGCCCTGCGCGTTCCCGCGGTGCTCATCCCCTACCCTCACGCCGCCGATGACCATCAATACTACAATGCGCTGGCCGTGGTGGAATCCGGGGCGGCGCGCATGCTGGAACAGGCCACCGCGACGCCGCAATTTCTTTGCAGTCACGCGGTGGAACTGGTCACCGATGAACGCGCCCGCAGCTCGATTCAAACTGCCTTGGCCCGTTGGCACATGCCGGGGGCAGCGTCCGACATTGCCACGCGCATTTTGACGGCGCTGGCCCGAGGCAACGCATCCCTGGCCACCGGCCAGAATATTCAACCTGCCTCGAACACATCCGACAACAATGCCGCGCTCCGGCAGTTGGAAACGGAGGAGACTCATGTCTGAATTTGAAATGCCTCCACTGCGAGACCTTTTTTCCGAACTCAAGGCCAGCCTCTCCCCGGAAACGATCTTGCGGCAAAATGAACCTCTGGCCCACAAGACAACCCTCCGCGTCGGCGGCCCCGCCGATTGCTACATCGAGCCCTGCTCGGAGGAGGACCTCGCCAGGGTGCTGCGCTTCTGCATCGCGCAACACATCCCGGTAATGGCGCTGGGGCGAGGCTCCAACCTGCTCATCCGCGACGGCGGGGTGCGCGGCGTGGTGTTGCGCCTGGGAA
>CALJZV010000188.1 GCA_937983475.1 uncultured Verrucomicrobiales bacterium | reverse complement strand
ACCCACAGCAGCGACGACTCGTGGTCCATGTATGACCGGGAACGACGGGCGCTGTTTCAATTTATTGAAGACAACAAAATTGAAGGGGTCATGCTGCTGTCTGGAGACCGCCATTTCACTGCTGCCTACCAGGTTCTGGACAAATGGATCGAGGTGACCAGCGGCCCCATCGGGAGCAAAAACAACACCCAGGTGCGCCCCAAGGCCGAGGCCATCCTGCACCACAATGACGGCAAATTTTACGCGATTTTCGATGTGGACACGCGCCCGGCTGAGCCCGCCGTGACGCTGGAGATATACAAGGTCGGTTCCGGCCTTGAAGTCGCCCGTTCCTTCACCTGGAAGGAGGTTGCCGGACACAAGCAGATTCCCCGTTTGGTTTCGCCGACGGTTGAACCGCCCAAAGGCTCTGTGCCATGAAACGGTTTCTTCAACTTTTGATTCCGGTGTTGGGCTTGACGCTCGCGACTGACGTTGGAGCGGAAATTAGCACGCCTCCCAGACTGGATCGATCCAACCTGTTGCAATATCGCAGTGCCGAGGGTCATGCCGCGCAGGGCCGGACGCGCCTGGCGTGGAAAAAGCGGCGGACGGAGATTCTTCGCGGCATGGAGGAAGTCATGGGAAAACTGCCGGGCTCTGAAAAGCAATGCGCGCTGGATGTGACTGTGGAATCAGAAACGGACTGCGGGGATTACGTGCTGCGATCCATCAGCTATGCCTCGGAACCGGGCAACCGCGTGCCAGCCTATGTGATGCTTCCCAAAGCGGCCTTGAACAAACGGACGCGGCTCCCCGCTGTGCTGGCGTTGCACCCCACTGAGTTGACGCTGGGCCCCAAGACGGTTGCCGGACTGGGTGGCAAGGCCAATCGGGATTACGGACGGGAGTTGGCCCGCCGGGGATACGTGGTGCTGGCGCCGGCCTATCCGTTCATGGGCGGCTACCGGCCTGACCTGGATGCGCTCGGATACCGGAGCACGACCATGAAGGCCATTTGGGACAATGTGCGCGGAATGGACCTGCTGGAGAGCCTGCCGCAGGTCAAGCGCGGCCGGATTGGGGCCATCGGCCATTCACTGGGAGGCCACAATGCCATGTTTACGGCCGTGTTTGATCCGCGCATCCAAGTGATTGTTTCCAGTTGCGGATTCGATTCCTTTCTCGATTACAAGGACGGGAACATCGAGGGCTGGGCCAGCAAATTTTACATGCCCGGACTCCAGCGTTATCCGCTGGAGAAAATCCCGTTTGATTTTCATGAAGTGGTGGGCGCGCTTGCGCCGCGGCCGTTTTTCGTCAACGCTCCCACTGGCGACAGCAATTTCAAATGGCGCAGCGTGGACGCGGTTCTTGCGGCAGCCCGGCCCGTGTATTGCCTTTATGGCAAACAAGCTGGCGTGCGCGTGGCGCATCCGGATTGCGGGCATGACTTCCCGCCGGAAGTCCGCGAGCTTGCTTACCGGCTAATGGATGAGACCTTGAAATAATTACCGAAAAAACTGGTTATGCGACCTGTCACTCATTGGGGAATCATCGGCACGGGCACCATTGCCAAAAAATTTGCCGAGACGTTGCTCACGCTGCCGGACGCCGCGCTGCTCGCCGTCGGCTCGCGTTCCCGGGAGAAGGCCATGGCCGTTGGCAACCAAGTCAACGTGACCTACCGGCACGGCAGTTATGAGGAACTGGTCGCCAACCCGGCCGTGGACGCGGTGTATGTGGCCACGCCCCATTCCTGCCATCGCGACAACACGTTGCTGGCGCTCCGAGCCGGCAAGCCAGTCCTGTGCGAAAAGCCTTTTGCCCTGGACGCCCGCCAGGCCGCGGAAATGATTGCCTGCGCGAGAGAGCGAAAACTGCTGTTGATGGAGGCCATGTGGACGCGCTTTTTACCTGTCATGGTCAAATTACGACGGTTGCTGGCGGACGGGGTGTTGGGCGAACCTCGCCTGGTGACGGCGGATTTTGGGTTTCGGGCCGAGGCCAATGCCGCGGGCCGCTTGTTCGATCCGGCACTGGGCGGCGGCGCCCTGCTGGACGTGGGCGTTTACCCGGTGGCCTTGGCCTCGATGATTTTTGGCGCGCCCACGGAGGCGGCGAGCCTGGCCAAACTGGGTGACGCGCCGGTGGACCTGCAGGAGGGCATTGTGCTGCGGCACGCGGAGGGACAGCTGTCGGTCCTGCACGCCTCGATCGAAGTGACCACCTTCCAGGAGGCGTCCATTCTTGGCACGCTTGGGAGAATCAAGTTGCACAGTCCGTGGTGGCGCTCAACGGCCATGACATTGATGCGCGAAAACCTCAAAAACGACTTTTGGGAGTGCCCGTTTAATGGCAACGGCTACCAGTATGAGGCCTCGGAGTTCATGGCGTGCCTTCACTCGGGCAAACTGGAAAGCGATGTGATGCCGTTGAATGAAACCCTTTCCATATTGACCACGCTCGACAGCCTGCGGCTTCAATGGGGCTTGCGTTATCCGGGAGAGGAAATTTCCCAGTCACCACCGAACAGTTAAACCGCGGGCAATTCAAACCAGAAGCAACTGCCTTTGCCGGGCTCCGAGGCGATTCCCACGACGCCCCGCATGCGCTCGATGCCCTTTTGCACAATCGCCAGGCCGATGCCCGTGCCGGGGTACCGGTCCAGTCCATGCAGCCTTTCAAAAACACGGAAGATGCGTTGGTGATGCTGGGGCGGAATGCCAATGCCATTGTCCTGAACGGAAATGCGCACCCGGCCCTCCCGGGTTTCTGACCAGATGCGGATCAGTGGCGGCACATCCGGGCGGCTGAACTTGAGGGCATTGGAAATAAGGTTTTGCAGCACTTGTTCCAGCACGGTTTCCTGCGCGATGACGTCGGGCAGCGGCTTCTGAACCTGAATGGCCGCCTGTTTTTGGGAAATTTCCTGGGCCAAATCCACCAGAACGCTTTCCACCAGACGGTCGGTGCTGGTTGGGGCCAGATTGAGCTCCATTCGGCCCAACCGGCTGTAATGGAGCAGGTCCTGGATCAGGCGGTCCATGCGCTCGGCCGAGGCGCCCACGCGATTTAAATAATCCTTGCCCGCATCATCCAGGGCCGGGGAGTAATCCTCCAAAAGCACCTGGGTGAAGGCGCGCATGGCCCTCAACGGCGCCCTCAAGTCGTGCGAAACGGAATAGCAGAACGCCTCCATTTGGTCGTTAATTTCCTGAAGGGCGCTGGTTCGCTCGCTTACCCGGCGCTCCAGTTCCTTGTTCATCTTGCGAATCATTTGCTCGGCCTGTTTCTTCTCATGAATGTCCGTGCAGGTGCCAAACCACTTGATGATGTTGCCGTCTTCATTACGCAAGGGGAGCGCGCGCTCAATATGCCAATGGAAATCTCCGTCGGCGCCCCGCAAGGGGTACTCCGCTTCAAACAGTTCACCCGTTGCGAGCGAGCGATTCCAAGCTTCCTCGACGCGCCGGACGTGATCAGGATGCACTGCCTTGAGCCACCCCAGGCCTTGGGACTCATCCATGGTTTGGCCGGTGTATTGTTCCCAGCGGCCATTGCAGTATTCAAAGGTGCCGTCTGGCAGAGTGGTCCAAACCATGTGAGGGATGGCCTCAGCCAGATTGCGAAAGTATATTTCGTTGTCGCGGGCGGCGCCATGAGCCACAGCCAATTGTTTGTAGAGCCGGGCCGTGTCGGCGGCGACAGCAGCGCGGCGCGCCAACAGCTCGGCAAATTCAAGGTCAGCCCGGTTGTAATGACGCCGGGACGCGGCGGAAACCAACGTGATGACGCCGAACACATTTTCCCCCGACCTCATGGGCACCATCAGGCACGAATTCAAACGAAGGCCTCGGTAATCTTGAAGCGCCGGATTTTCCTGGCTGGCAATGCGCAGCAGACGTTGTGGAAACCGACGCAGCAAGACGGGCCGTCCGGTGCGCGCGACCCGGGCGATGGCCTGCTCCCGCAGCGCAAATGTGCGCCGGCAAATCCGCTCCAATTCTCGCGATTCGGAGGTGCCGTTGTGGGAAACCGCCAACCGTTCAATGGCCCCATCAGGCCGCACCAAATCCACAGCGCACCAATCCGCCATCGCGGGCACAGCCAGACGGGCGACAGACCGAAGGGCGGCCTCGAAATCCAGGGTCTTGCCCAGGGCTTCGCTGGCATCGACCAAAAACTTCAACCGGTCCTCGGCGCGCTTTCGCTCTGTAAAATCCGAGGCCAGCACGACAAACCCCGTCGCCACGCCTGCGTCGTTGAGGTTGGGAATATACGTCGCGTGAATGTACCGTTGGCCGCCGTTGGGCTGGGGCAGCCAGGTTTCAAAGCTGACTTGTTTGCCGGTGAGCGCCTCCTCGACATGATCTTTTAATTTGTCATAAACGGCTTTGCCCATGATGTCTTCAATTGGCTTGCCGTAGTTCTCCTTTGGCGAGTTTCCAAACCACACCTCGTGCTGGCGGTTGTTAAACCGGTAGCGCTGGTCGGCGTCCACATAGGAGACCACCACCGGCAAAGCGTCGGTGATCAAGCGCAGCTGCTTTTCTCTCATGACCAGCGATTCGCGGGTCTGAATCCGTTTCAGAGCGCCGCCGCAATAGTCCGCCAGAGCCCGAAGCGTCTCCAGATCCGATTCACCGTAGGCGTTTTCGGTATAGCTTTGAATGGACATCACTCCCACGACCTCATCTCCGTGGCGGATAGGCACCATGAGAATGGAAGCTGCCAGCCGCGACGTGTCACCAAAGGGAACCAGCCCTTGAGGCCCACCCACGCCGCTATGCCGCAGAATCAGTTTGCCGTTGGCCAGGATGGCTTCCTCAATCAGCGGAGAGGCCGGTTTTTCAACGTAGGCGAAGGGCACAACCTGCTTTTTCCCGTCAAGGATGTCGACGGCAAGGACTGCATGGAGGACATGTTCATCCGGCGATCGCAGGCTTAAAAAACATGCGTCCCAGCCCAGCAATTGATCGGCGGCCTCCATGATGATCCGTGCCGCTTCCTTGGGTGTGGATGTGCAATTGAGGTTCTGCCCCAGGTTGAGAAAAATCATCCCCTCGGAGTGGAGGGGGCGGAATGGGGTCTCAGTTCTCTTCCCAGGACACTCACTTTTGCTGTTAGCCGACTGCAAGTATTTTGCCAGCAATCGGCCGCCATACTCCATGGTTTCCAAGCCCGACGCATCCAGTTTGACGGGGTTCCGGGAAAAAAACTCAAGAACACCCGCAACTTGATTGCCCTCCAAGACCGGAAACGCCAACGCGGATCCCAACCCAGCCTGAGAGGCGCTTTGGCTGCGAAGGCATCCGTTGCTGATGACAGGGCCGGAGGCTGGACGGCCGGTTTTCCAGACGTGCCCAGGCAAATCCTCGCCGTTTGCCAGAACGGCCTCTTGATTTGCTGCGATAAAGCCTTTCAATTTCTGTTCGGAGCCTTCCGGCCAGACTGCCGCGCACCGAAGCGAGTTGCCCGACACCCTCCAGAGCAAGCCTGCCTCCGCGCTGTGGGCCTGGCACAATCTGCGCAAAAAACGGGCCACCGCCTCCGGGCGCTCCAGAGCCTCCATGAGCAAGCAGGCCAAATCGCGTTCCACTTCCCGCCAGAACATGGGAACCACTGTCTCAAGACAAAAGGACGGCAAAGCGCCCTTTGCGGCCGCCCCCACGGAGGGCGTCGGCGCATAATTACTTGAAAGGAGTTTTAGGGCGCTGACTGGCATAAATGCTTTGATGGAAAGTAAGGTTTCAGTCGCTCCGTCTATTCAGCGGCGGTGGCCTGGCCTTTGCCGCGCATTAAAAGAGTATGGACTGCCGCCATGACCCGGTATCAGGGAAGCGCTGAAAACGTGTTGCTCAATTCCACGATTGACCGGTCCGCCAGCGGCTCCAGGCGGGTGGATTTTGCGTCCGCTGTTGCAAAATCAGCAAAACCCTGATTGCCGCAGGGGTGGTGGTTGTCGTTAAGTTGTGCGGGTTGAACGAGAAAAGCGTTTGAATAAATAAACGAATCCGAGTTAAATAAAACAGGGTTACTTCTAACGAAAGACTTGCGTATGTCCGCCAAAAAAGATCGCACCAAAATCCTCCTCATTGACGACCATCCCTTGCTGCGCACCGGCATTGCCTCCCTGATCAACCAGGAAAAGGACATGGTGGTATGCGGCGAAGTGGACGATTCGGTCCAGGCCTTGGATGCCATCGGCAAATACAATCCAGACATCATCATCCTGGACATTTCCCTCAAGAAAATGAGCGGCATCGAAGTGCTCAAGCATATCAAGATGCGGTATCCCAAGGTCCGGGTGCTCATTTTATCCATGCACGACGAGGCCATCTATGCGCCACGGGCGCTGCGTGCCGGCGCTTCAGGTTACATCATGAAGCAGGAGGCACCTGACAATGTCATCGTGGCCCTGCGGAAAATTCTCAGCGGCGAAGTGTATATCAGCGACAGCATGGCCTCGCGCATGCTCAGCCGCATGGTGGGTGGCCGCCCATCGCCCATCAGTTCCCCCATGGAACTGTTGAGCGACCGCGAACTGGAGGTGTTCACGCTGCTGGGCAAGGGCGACGGCACGCGCGACATCGCCCAAAAGCTCAACCTCAGCGTCAAGACCATCGAGTCACACCGGGCTCACATCAAAGAAAAACTCAATCTGAAGAACGCGACCGAGCTGGTGCATCACGCGGTGCAATGGGTGGCCAGCGAGTCGATGCCTGTTCCAGCCTGAAACGGCGCTGCGCCTTTTCATAGTTCCTCGTGTCCGAAGAAACCCTGCCTTGAGTGCAGGGTTTCTTTTTTCTCGCCACGGACATGGAAGTAAAAACACCGCGTCTGCTCGCTTGACCGCGTCCGCCGCAGTCCCGTACAAACGGCAGATGAGATTATTTCCGACGCTGGCGCTTGGCGCGTTTCTGTTTGTCGCTACAGGCTGCAAAACCGCCACCAACTGCTGTCCATTCAACAGCCATACTGGCGGAGCGTCCAACTGGATTGTTTTATTTGACGGCAAGAGCGCCAACGGCCTTCGGGGCTACAAGCAGGGCGGCTTTCCGTCCATGGCCTGGGCCATTGAGAGCGGCACGCTCAAGACGGTGCCGGGGCTGGATCGGGGTGACCGCGTGGATTTGGTGACCCGTGAGACCTTTGGTGATTTTGAACTGGAGCTGGAGTGGAAGGTGTCGCCCGGCGGCAATAGCGGCGTTATTTACCGTGTGGCGGAAACGGAGCCAATGACGTGGCACACCGGGCCGGAAATGCAGGTGCTGGATGACTCCAAGCACAAGGATGGCGCCAGCCCCCTGAATGCCGCAGGCTCGCTGTACGCGTTAATTCCCGCCAATGCGAATAAAACGCTAAAGCCGGTCGGCGAATTCAACCACGCCAAGATCGTGTTCCAAAACGGTCACGTGGAGCATTGGCTCAACGGCTCCAAAGTCGTCGAATACAAGTGGGGCAGCCCCGAAATCAAGGCGCTCATTGCCCGGAGCAAGTTCAGCAAGCTGCCGCGCTTCATGCAGGAACCCGAGGGCCGCATTGCCCTGCAGCATCATGGCGAGGAAGTCTGGTTTCGCAACGTGCGGATCCGCCGGTTGTGAGGCTTTTATTTTCTGCAAACCTTCAGGATGGCTATGAATCGTTTCATTTATTTCACGCTGGGATTGTTCGCCGCAGCGCACCTCTCGGGATGTTGCGCGCTGCGGGGCACGAACCAGCAGAGCCCCAACACGCTCTCCCCGGCCGAACAGCGGGCCGGTTGGAGGCTGTTGTTCGATGGCCGCTCGCTGAATGGTTGGCGCGGTTACAAAAAGCCGGGGCCGCCTGCCAGCGGTTGGGTGGTGGAAAATGACAGTCTAAAACTGGTTTACAAAAGCAAGCCTGGCGACCTGATCACGGTGGAGAAGTTTGGTGATTACCAGTTGCAGTGGGAATGGCGCATCTCGCCCAAGGGCAACAACGGCATCAAGTATTTGGTTTCCGAGGAGCGGAGCGCTCCGGGCCCCGAGTATCAGATGATTGATGATGCCACCGCAGAACAGCCCAAGCACAGCACCGCCAGCCTTTATGACATTCTGCCGCCCCGTGCGGACAAGCCGGTGCGCGAGCCTGGCCAGTGGAACGCGTCGCGCCTTGTTGTGCGGGGCAGGCACGTCGAGCACTGGCTTAACGGAAAAAAGGTGCTGGAATATGAACTGGAAAGCCCGGCGCTGAAGGCTGCCATTGCCCAGAGCAAATTTAAAAATGTGGAGGGCTTCGATCGGAAAATACAGGGGCATATTTTGTTGACGGATCACAATGACGAAGTGTGGTACCGCAACATCAAAATCCGACCACTGACGGTCAAATCGCCCCTGAATTGATTGTCATTCCAGAGGATGGCACGCCCGGTGCTAACCCTACTCCTGCGAAACGACGGGCCAAGTGTGTTGCGGGCTCAAGCCGCTAACAGGGTCTTGTTGAGCGACGCCAAGGAGGTGGGTGTGTTGATGATAATTTTGTGTCTTTATTGTTCCATTCAAGCGGCTGGCGCCGCGCAGGCCGCCGTTATTTTTCAGGCGCTGGCCGGATTGGTGGCCAGTCTCGCGGTGGCGGTTTATGGCATGGCCTATTTTTCGCCACGCGCCCGCAGCCTGCGGGCATGGAATCGGCGGGTCCGCAATCAGCCTGAAATCATTTGACCACATTCACAGTGCTGCCAGGCGGTTTGAGAAGGAGGGCGTTTTGTGGTTAATTAATATGTGAGGAAATGGGCTTTCATTTTGTTTCTGGAAGCGGGTTTGATCTTCGGCTGGAGCAGTCCGGAAGTGCTTTTTAGCAATGCGAGAACGATCCCTTGGAGCGCGGTTCCCGAGGCTGTGCAACTAGGGTTGAAATCGCAGTCGGGCGTGGCTTACATCGTGGGCGTTCAACAGGGCTTTATTGAAGGAAGCGTGGTTTATCGGGGTGTGGTGGATCGGGATGGCATTAGCGTGGCCTTTTATTTATCCGAGGATGGCTCCCTTTTCACACCGACAAGAAATATTGCCTGGAATGAAGTGCCGCGCGCCGTGCAGGAGACATTCGTGACGCTGGAAAGTTTGGACACCCTTCAAAAAATTGAAGAGCGCGGCGTGGGTGGGCAGCGTGTTTACGAATTTGTCACCAATCAGGGTGGCCAGGTGAACCTGTTGCAAATCGCCGAAAGCGGGGAAATTCTGGAAATCTTTGCCGCTCCTTCGTTCGTGGTCGGCTCCACGCCGGTTTTGGCCGACCAGATACCGGTCGCGGTTCAGGAATCCTTGTCTCGATTAACGGGGTATGGTGAACTAACGGGCATTTCCGGTGGCGTGGTCAACGGCAGAGTCATGTACGATGCGACATTCGTCGAGCCTCGCTCTCGAACCCATGTGCGCGTTGCCGCCAATGGCAACGTGCTGGGCAGCAGCACGGTGTTGACCGAGGCGGCGGGCGCTCAATTCAGCCGGGAACGCTTTGTGAATTTCGGCGAGATTCCGTATGCGGCTCAACTGACCA
>CALJZV010000187.1 GCA_937983475.1 uncultured Verrucomicrobiales bacterium | reverse complement strand
GCTGTAACGGAACATCACCGCAAAAAATGTGCTGCTTCTGGCTGGTTTGACAATGGGAAAGGCGCTTTTTTACGTCTCGGTCCAAGGAGCCAGTGTGGACAGGGCATTTTTGGGCAGTTCAAAAACCGTCAAAAATAAGTTGGCGGACGTGTCTAGCCCCTTTACAACTCTGCGGCGCTTGCCGGTGAACGGCAGGCGTTTTTGATTGGATTTTAGCGTGAAGCCGAAACGACGAGACATAGACATCACATCGCACACCGACAGCGACCCCATCCGGACGCCGTACATCAACACGATTCCGCCGGAGGACGAGCCCACTTATCCCGGCGACAGCGACACGGCGCGGCGCATCAAGAGCATCATCCGGTGGAACGCAATGGCGATGTTGGTCAATGCCAACAGCCGCCATGACGGGATTGGCGGGCATATTTCCAGTTACGCCTCCAGCGCCACCCTGTATGAAGTCGGTTACAATCATTTTTTTCATGGCGGCGATGAGGAGCGTCCCGCCGACTTGATTTATTTCCAAGGCCACACCACGCCGGGCAATTACGCCCGCGCCTTTCTGGAAGGCCGGCTGACTGAGGAGCATTTGAAGAATTTCCGGCAGGAACTGGCCGCGGGCGGCGGATTGTCCTCGTATCCGCATCCCTACTTGATGCCGGACTTCTGGCAATTTCCCACGGTGTCCATGGGGCTGGGGCCGATCATGTCGATTTATCAGGCCCGGTTTATCCGTTACCTTCAGGCGCGCGGTGTGCTTAAGCGCGAGCCGGAGCCCAAGCTCTGGACGTTTGTGGGCGACGGCGAATGCGACGAACCTGAAACGCTCGGTGCACTCACGCTCGCTTCCCGAGAGAAGCTCGACAACCTCATCTGGGTGATCAACTGCAATTTGCAGCGCCTCGACGGCCCGGTCCGTGGCAATGGCAAAATCATCCAGGAGCTCGAGGGCGCCTTCCGGGGCGCGGGCTGGAATGTCATCAAGGTTATCTGGGGCTCGAACTGGGATCCGCTTCTGGCCAAGGACGAGACAGGCCTTTTGGTCAAGCGCATGGAGGAATGCGTGGATGGCGATTACCAGAAGTACTCCGTCGCGCCTGGCAGCTACATTCGCCGCCACTTCTTTGGCAAGTACCCCGAACTGCTCGAACTGGTGAATCATTTGAGCGACGACGATTTGCGGAAGCTGACCCGGGGCGGTCATGATCCGCGAAAAGTTTACGCGGCGTTCAAGGCGGCGGTGAATCATAAGGGCGCGCCGACGGTCATTCTCGCCAAGACCATCAAAGGCTATGGCTTGGGCGAGGCGGGCGAGGGGCGCAACATCACCCACCAACAGAAAAAGCTCAACGAAAAGGAGTTGCGGGAATTCCGGGAGCGCTTTGATATTCCCATCGCCGATGAGGAGATTGCGGAATATCCCTTTTACCGGCCGTCTCCGGACTCGCACGTTATCAAATACCTTCAGGAGCGGCGAAAAAAGCTAGGTGGGTTTCTGCCCCGGCGCGAGGTCAAGGCGGAGCCGCTGGCGATTCCTCCCGTGAACATTTTTTCCTATGCGTTGAAAGGTACCGGCCCCACTCGCACCGGCTCCACGACCAAGGGCTTTGCCCAATGTCTGGTGGCGTTGCTGCGGGAGAAAAGTCTCGGCAAGCACATTGTGCCGATCATACCCGACGAGGCGCGCACCTTCGGCATGGACACAATGTTCTCGGAATTCGGCATTTATTCGTCCAAGGGGCAGCTTTACGAGCCGGTGGATAAAGGCGCGGCGGCCTATTATCGCGAGGCCAAAGACGGCCAGATTCTCGAGGAAGGGATCAACGAGGCGGGCGCCATTTCCTCCTTTGTCGCCGCGGGAACGTCGTACGCCAACCACGGCGTAAACATGATTCCGTTTTACATTTTCTATTCAATGTTCGGATTCCAGCGTGTGGGTGACCAGATTTGGCTTGCGGGCGACAGCCGCACCAAGGGCTTTTTGCTTGGCGCTACGGCCGGGCGCACCACGCTCAACGGCGAGGGGCTACAGCACGAGGATGGTCACAGTCTGCTTCATGCCAGCACCGTGCCCAATTTATTGGCTTATGATCCGGCCTTCGATTACGAGGTGGCGGTGATCATCCACGACGGGCTCAAACGCATGTATGAGAAGGGCGAGGAAATCTTTTATTACATCACCCTATACAACGAGGATTTTCAGATGCCCGAAATGCCTGAGGGCGTGGAGGAGGGGATTCTCAAGGGGCTTTACAAGTTTAAGACCGGTCCTGAAGGGCTCAAGCACAAGGCCCAGATTCTCGGCAGTGGGCCGATCATTCGCTCCGCGCTTCGGGCGCAGGAGATCCTTGCGGAAAAATATAACGTCTCCGCTGATGTCTGGAGCGCCACCAACTACAAATCACTTCGCAACGAAGCTCTCGCGGTCGAGCGCTGGAACATGCTGCATCCAACCGAGTCACCCAAAACGGCTTACGTTGAAACCGTGCTTAAAGGCCAGGCAGGCCCGTTTGTCGCGGTGTCTGATTTCATGAAAATGGTGCCGGAACAAATTGCCCCGTGGGTTCCAGGCGGCCTGACGACCCTTGGCACCGACGGCTATGGGCGAAGTGAAACACGCCCGGCCCTGCGGCGATTCTTTGAAATTGACGCCGAATGCACGGTGGTTGCCACGCTGTGGGCGTTGGCCAAGAAGGGCGACATTGAGAAAAAGGTTGTGGCCAAGGCCATCAAGGACCTTGACGTGAACCCCGACAAAGTCTTTCCCGATAATCTGTTCGTTTGATAAAAAGTGAATTTATGGACGTAAAGTTACCGACTCTTGGAGAAGGCGCCGATTCTGGCGTGGTTGTCAACATTCTGGTCAAGGAAGGCGATCAAATTACCAAAGGCCAGACCATCATCGAACTGGAAACCGGCAAAGCCGTGACCCCCATTTCCTCCAGTGCCGCAGGGCAGATCTCGAAAATCCTCGTCAAGGAAGGACAGAAGATTGCTGTGGGCGCGCCCATTCTTTCAGTCGGCGGAAAGGCAGGGGAGGAGCCCCAGGAAGCAGCGCCAGAAAAGAAGCCCGCCAAGGCCGCGCCCAAAAAGGCGGCCAAGGCAGAGCCCGTTGATGACGAGGAGTCGCCTGTTGCAGGGGAGGAAGAAGAGTTCGAGTATTCCGGCGAATTTCCCCCACCGGCATCGCCTTCACTGCGCCGTTTGGCTCAGGACCTGGGGATTGATTTGCGAAGAGTTCGAGGCAGCGAGGGAGGCGGGCGAATTATCCTCGGTGACATCAAGGCCTACATCCAGAACTTGCAGCGCGCCGCCAGGCAGGCCAAAGCCGCGTCCGCATCGCCGGGCGCCAAACCCAAGCCTGCCGCCCCGCAGGTGGACTTCATGCGGTTTGGCTCCATTTACAAGCGGCCCATGACGCAACTGCGCAAGGTCATCGCCCAGCGCATGAGCGAGAACTGGAATGCCATTCCGCATGTGACCCAGGTCG
>CALJZV010000186.1 GCA_937983475.1 uncultured Verrucomicrobiales bacterium | reverse complement strand
AAATTGCCTTTGCCGTTCGATTGGGTCGTGAACAGCGTCTCATCGGACAAGGGCGGCGTTGAGGAATACAAACAGGTTTACCTGGAAGGAACGCGGTATCTGGTGGACTGGCTTTCAGCCAATCCGCCAAAAAAGTTTGTTTACACTAGCAGCACCAGTGTCTATGGGCAGACCGATGGGTCGCTGGTGAAGGAGCATTCGCCAACCGAACCGCCGAGTGAGACGAGCAAAGTCCTTGTGGAGACGGAGGCCTTGCTTTTAAAGGCTGCCTCAGAGCGAAAGTTTCCGGCAGTGATTTTGCGGGTGGCCGGCATTTACGGCCCGGAGCGGGGCCACCTTTTTCAGCAATATTTGCGCAACGAGGCCAGAATTTCCGGCAAGGGGGAGCGGATCATCAACATGGTTCATCGCGATGACCTGGTCGGGGCTATCATTGCAGCGCTGGAGAATGGGCGACCGGGAGAGATTTACAACGTCGTGGATGATGAGCCGGTGGCGCAATTGCATTTTTTCCGGTGGCTGTCCGAAACGCTGGGCAAGTGGATGCCGCCCTTCGCTGACGAGGCGGAAAATGCCAGCCGAAAGCGCGGATTGACCAACAAGAAAGTATCCAATCGCCGCCTGAAAATGGAGCTGGGTTACCAGTTTAAATACCCGACTTTCCGGCAGGGCTACACCGCCGAAATCACCCGGTTGGACCGGGAGGGGAAACTGAACATCGCGCCCGAAGCGCGCTGAGTTCAGGGCAAATCGGTGTGACCCATCAGGAACCGGTCGCATTCGCGCGCGGCGCCTCGGCCTTCGTTGAAGGCCCAGACAACCAGGCTTTGTCCGCGCCGGCAATCGCCCGCAGCGAATACCTTGGGAATGCTTGTCTGGTATTTGCCGTGCTCGGCCTTGATGTTGCTACGCGGGTCGCGCTCCACGTTTAATGCGTCCAGCAGCGGTTGTTCCGGTCCAAGGAAGCCCATGGCCAGGAGCACCAGTTGGGCCGGGCGGACTTTTTCGGTTCCCGGAATTTCCTTGGGCACGAACTGGCCTTTTTCATTTTTCTCCCACTTGATTTCCACGGTGAGGGCCTCCTTGACCTGGCCGCAGTCGTCGCCGATGAATTTCTTGACGGTGGTTAAATAAACGCGCGGGTCGGCCCCAAACACCGCCGCAGCCTCCTCCTGGCCGTAGTCCATGCGATAGACCTTGGGCCATTCCGGCCACGGGTTGTCGGATTGGCGCTCCATGGGGGGCTTGGGAAGAATTTCCAGTTGCACAAGGCTGTTGCAACCGTGGCGCATGGAGGTGCCGACGCAGTCGGTGCCGGTATCGCCGCCGCCGATGACCAAAACATCCTTGCCGCCTGCCGAAATGAAGCCGCCATTCTTTGCGTCATTCAAAAGGGCCTTGGTGTTGGCGGTCAGGAATTCCATGGCAAAATGGATGCCCTTGAGGTTGCGGCCTTCGACCGGCAGGTCGCGGGGCTTGGTTGCTCCGGTGCAAAGCACCACAGCGTCGAATTCCTTCATCAGTTTCGCGGCGGGATAGTTGCCCCCGATGTCGGTGTTACAGACAAATTCAATGCCCTCCTTGGCCATCAGATCCAACCGACGTTGCACAACGGCTTTTTTGTCGAGCTTCATGTTGGGAATTCCATACATGAGCAGGCCGCCGGGGCGATCGGCGCGTTCAAAGACCGTGACGGTGTGGCCGGCCTTGTTCAACTGCGCTGCGGCGCTCAGGCCCGCGGGCCCGGAGCCGACAACGGCCACTTTCTTGCCGGTGCGCACTTTGGGAGGCTCGGGAATGATCCAGTTGTGTTCCCAGCCGTGGTCGGCAATGGAGCACTCGATGTTTTTGATGGTCACCGGCGGGTTGTTGATGCCCAGAACGCAGGAACCTTCGCAGGGGGCAGGGCAGACGCGTCCGGTGAACTCAGGAAAATTGTTGGTCTTGTGAAGGCGATCGAGGGCATCCTTCCAAAGGCCGCGATAAACCAGGTCGTTCCATTCGGGAATGAGATTGTTGATGGGGCATCCGCTGGCCATGCCGCTCAGGAGGGTGCCGGTATGGCAGAACGGCACGCCGCAGTCCATGCAGCGGGCGCCTTGTTCGCGGAGCTTTGATTCCTCCATGTGAAGGTGGAACTCGTTCCAGTCCTTGATGCGCTCGATGGCCTTGCGGTCCAGCGGCAGTTCGCGAAGATATTCGATGAATCCTGTGGGTTTGCCCATGGGCGTTTTTTATTTTGTTATCGGTTGGGTGAGGATGGTTGTCATCAGCCGCCGCCTACGCGCGCCAGGTCGTGCGCGTTTTCCTCGAAGGCTGCCATCAAGGCTTCGTCGCCGGTGAGTCCCTTGGCGTGGGCTTTTTGTATGCTGGAAAGCATGCGCTTGTAATCCTTGGGCATCACCTTGACGAATTTGGGTTGGTATTGTTCCCAGAGCGCCAGGATTTTGAAGGCGCGCTGGCTTTTGGTGAGTTCAGCATGGCGGGAAATCATTTGCCGCAACGCCTCGATTTCCCCGGCTTGCTCAAGTTTCTCCAGAGCCACCATCTGTTTGTTGCACTTGGCCGGGAAATCGCCGGTTTCGTCCAGCACATAGGCGATGCCTCCGGACATGCCGGCGGCAAAATTGCGGCCGGTCGGCCCCAGCACCACGACGCGTCCCCCGGTCATGTATTCGCAGCCATGGTCCCCGACGGCCTCCACGACCGCGGTCAGGCCGGAATTGCGCACGCAGAAGCGCTCGCCCGCCATGCCGCGGATAAAAGCCTCTCCGCTGGTGGCTCCGTAAAACGCCACGTTGCCGATGATGATGTTGTCCTCGGGAACAAAGGTTGAACCCGCTGGCGGGAAGACGATGATTTTTCCGCCGGACAGTCCTTTGCCAACGTAATCGTTAGCGTCGCCTTCCAGCATCCATGTCATGCCGCGCGGCATGAAGGCGCCGAAGCTTTGCCCCGCAGAGCCCTTGAAGTGAATCCGGATGGTGTCCTCGGGGAGCCCCTCTGCGCCATGGCGCTTGGTCACTTCGTTGCCAAGAATGGTGCCGGCGACGCGGTTGATGTTCTTGATCGGCAGTTCTGCCTGAACTTTTTCCTTTCGCTCCAGCGCAGGCTCGCAAAGTTTGAGAAGGGTGGTGATGTCCAAAGATTTTTCAAGGCCGTGATCCTGGGGAATCTGGCAAAAACGTCCGATCTCGGGGCCTGCCTCGGGCTGATATAGGATGTTGGAGAAATCCAGTCCTCGCGCCTTCCAGTGTTCGACGGCTTTGCGGGCTTCCAAGCGATCGACTCGACCGACCATTTCATTGAGCGTGCGGAATCCCAGCTCGGCCATCAGTTCGCGCACTTCCATGGCGATGAACTTCATGAAGTTGACCGCGTGCGCCGGATCGCCGGTGAAATTTTTGCGAAGTTGCGGGTCCTGAGTGGCGACGCCCACCGGACAAGTGTTGAGGTGGCAGACGCGCATCATGATGCAACCCAGGGCCACCAGCGGCGCGGTGGCAAAGCCAAATTCCTCAGCGCCCAGCAACGCGGCGATCGCGACGTCACGGCCGGTTTTTAATTGCCCGTCGGTTTCCACCACGATGCGGCTGCGAAGATTGTTGAGCACCAGCGTCTGGTGGGTCTCGGCGAGGCCCAGTTCCCACGGGATGCCGGCGTGCTTGATGGACGTTTGGGGCGA